>CAMVSS010000053.1 GCA_947170195.1 uncultured Treponema sp.
CCATTACAACTACTTTGCCGTTTACACCGTGTGTGATACCAGCTTCGTCGAGAGCCGCAACAGCACCTTTAGCCATACCGTCGTTCTCAGCATAGATTACGTTGAAATCTTCTTTTGAGTTGATTACAGATTCTACGATTTTTTTAGCTTCAGCTTCGTCCCAAGTAGCAGTCTGCTGAACAACTTTCTTCATGGTTCCTTTTGCGAACTCTGCATCCAAAGCGCCTGTTCGTCCGATCTGAGCGTCTGAACCCATAGCACCCTGAATATGAACTACTTTGTATTCTGGAAGTTTCTGAGCTTTGAGCCATGCAACAGCAGTCTCGCCTTCTTTTGCCATGTCAGAAACAACGGCAGCTTCGTAGTATTTGTCGCGTACATTGATCATTCGGTCGAAGAGGAATACCTTGATACCATTTTTCTGAGCCTTTTTGAGGACTGACTCCCAACCGTCTGTAGCAGCAGCAGAAAGAAGGATGTAGTCAACGCCGTCTGTGATGAACTGAGATGCAGCATTGAGCTGTTCGTCGTTCTTGAGGCTGTAGAAAGTTTTTACATCATATTTGTCAGATGTGAAAACCGTCTCGAAGTCCTTTACGTTGGCAGCGCGATATCCAGATTCTGATGGCGGGTTGTTGATGATACCGATTTTGATTTTTCCATCAGCAGCTTTCTTTGGTTTTGCGAAAGCAACACCAAGACACATAAGTGCCATTACACATGCAATAATTTTTTTCATCTAAGAGTCCTCCTTTTTTAGATGTCTCATTACGGTTTTTATGTTAAGTCCGCATCACTGATTTTTGAATGTAAATATTTAGGAATTTTTTTTGATTTTTTTAAGTTCCACAAGAGATTTCCTGTGCGGATTTTGGAAAAAAGTTTAAATTTTTATTTAAAAAGTTGATTTTTTTACTTTGCGCCTGCCTTGCCTCATGCAATGAGCAACCGCATTATAAAGCGCACTATCTTTTTGCAATCGCGAAAAAGCGGAGAAAACAAAAAATGACATTGGAAGAAGCAGAAAAGTTTTATAAGAGAGAAGGATGAATTAAAAGGTCAAATTTCGAGTTTTAGATAAATTTACAAAAAAGGCATTCTCTGTAAAATTTGAATAACGACAAACAAAAATACGGAGAAATGCCATGACTGAAAACAGCCTGATTACATTATATTGCATGAGGAAAATCTACAAAAGGCTGGTTCTTCGGCTTCAAATTGCAGGGAATCTGTACTGCCGACGGTACATTAATCAAACTCTGTTTCCGTCCTGGCAAAGAACATGACAGTCAGGCTTTTGTAGATATTACAGAAGGTCTTGAAGGTGTCTTTGTTACTGACGCAGGCTATCTTCTTAAACAAGCCGACTTGAAGGAAATGTATGAATCAGGAAGAAAGCCCTGCACTGCAACCAGAAAGAATATGAACCGTCCTATGCCAAAGGAACAATTCCATCTTCTTCTGAAACGTAACAGAATCGAAAATGTATGGTCGTCATGAAACTGAATTACAATCTGATTTATCATAGGGCAAGAAGCATAACAGGAATGTTCAGACATTTCTTCTACAGTATATCTGCATTTTTATTTCATTTAGTTGATGATGCAAAACAATGGTTCTTGCCTAATCTTAATGCCGTTGCAAAAAGTGGACGAGTTTTGTTCCAAAACTCGCTTTGCTCTGAGCCACATCCTTGTGGCAAATTTGCTGTAAATGTTTTGGAAAGACCGCGGGTTACCAAGCAACGTAAGGGCGCAATGAGCGTCAGCGAAGTGAAATCGAGCGCGACAACGAAAGCACTCGCGTAAGGGTGCAGTTAGGAATGACCGCGCATGATTTTTGTTGACAGAGGAAAAAATGTCAGCAAGAATAAAAAAGATATACCAAGAATATAACGGCTGAAATCATTATGGAAAAAAAAGATTTGTTAAAATTGCAGAATGGAAGTGACGTCCGCGGAATTGCGGCGGAGGAAATTGAGGGGGAGCACGTAAATCTTACTTCCGATGCTTGTAACATCATCGCGCAGAGTTTCGCGCTCTGGCTTTCAAAGAAGACTGGAAAGGCTGTCTCTTCGCTCAGAATAGGGGTCGGAAGGGATTCGAGAATTACAGGGGAAGCTTTGGCGCAGGAGGTCATCGCAGGACTTTCTTCGTGCGGCGTTGCCGTAACGGACTGTCTCATGGCGACTACTCCGGCGATGTTCATGAGCATAGTGTTTGACGAGACTCATTTCGACGGCTCGATCATGATCACCGCGAGCCATCTTCCGTTCAACCGCAACGGTCTTAAATTTTTTGATGCTGACGGCGGACTTGAGCACGAGGACATCACCGCGCTGCTGGAAGGCGCGGCAAATCTTGAGAAAAAATCTTCTGACGTGCCGGCGGAAAAGCTAGATCTGATATCTCTCTATGCGCGGTTCCTGTCAAAAAAAATCAGGGACGGCATATCCGGCGCAAAGAATCCAGAGAAGCCGCTTGCCGGTCTTAAAATTGTTGTGGATGCCGGAAACGGCGCGGGCGGATTTTTCGTGTCGAAGATCCTTGACGTGCTGGGTGCGGACACTTCTGGAAGTCAGTTCCTCGATCCTGACGGAATGTTTCCTAACCACATCCCTAACCCGGAGAATCCTGCCGCAATGGAGGCAATTCAGTCCGCTGTCCTTAAAAGCAAAGCTGATTTGGGACTGATTTTTGACACGGACGTAGACCGCATGTCTGCTGTTTTCCCTGACGGCACTGAGGTGAACCGCGACGCGATCATCGCGCTCGTGGCTGCAATCCTTGCTCCTGAGTATCCTGGAAGCACGATCATAACAGATTCCGTCACTTCGGACAGGCTGACACGTTTCCTCGAGAAGGAGCTGGGGCTGAAGCATCACTGTTTCAAGCGCGGCTACAAGAATGTCATCAACGAGTGCAAGCGCCTGAACGCTCAGGGCACGGTTTCGCCTCTCGCGATGGAGACGAGCGGTCACGGTGCGCTCAAGGACAATTTCTATCTGGATGACGGCGCGTTCCTCGCGGTAAAGATAATCATCGCGCTCGCCAATGCGCGCTCTCAGGGCAAGCCGCTCTCATCCCTTATAGAGAAGCTTGAGCCGCTCGTGGAGGAAAGGGAGATCCGCTTTACGATTGCTGCCGAGGATTATTCGGCGTACGGCGACGGCGTTCTTTCTGAGTTCAAGGCGCGCGCAGAAAAGAAGGGCTTTTATCTTCCTGTGACTCATGAGGGCGTGAGAATTTCTTTTGACGGCAATAACGGATGCGACGCGCGCGGCTGGCTCCTGCTCAGGAAGTCGCTGCACGATCCTGTGATGCCGCTCAACATCGAGGGCGAGAAAAAGGGTGATGCCGAGAAGATTTTCGGAATTGCGCTGGAGCTGCTCGAAGGTTTTGACGCGCTTCACGCATAGGAACGTTATGGGAAGTTCCGCGCGGAAATTTTTTGCTTTCATTGTGGAATTTCTCTCCGAATGTTATAATTTGCGCTGTGGAGGGGATGATGGACGGATTCTTAAAAACTGACGGTTCGGTCGGCTCGCCTGTTGCTCTGAGCGGATATCAAAAAGCCGCGATCCTTCTTGGGGAGATCGGTGCTGACTGCGGAGTTTTGAGCAGGCTCGGTCTTACTCCTGAACAGACTAAAAAGCTAAACAAAGCTTTCCTTTCTCTTGGACATTACAATCCTTACAATAAATTTCAGGCGAATCGAGAAATTCAGGTTCTCGAAGAAACTATGAACAATCTCAGTTTTGCATATTCTCAGGTCGAAAAGAAAAAATCATCTGAACTGCAGAACAAAGTCATGATGGAACCGGAGCAGGTCGCCGACGTCCTTAAGATGTGGCTCCGCGACTAGTCTCTGTCCTTTCCGAACTGCATGCGGTAATCGCGCGGCGTCATGTTCATGAATTTTTTGAAGCATCTGCTGAAGTAATTTGAATCGTTGTAGCCGACGTCATAAGCGATCTGCGTTATGTCCATGTCGGTGTCGATAAGCTCTCTTGAGGCTGCGAACATGCGCTGTCTCATCTGGTACTCAAACGGAGGATAGCCGGTTATGCGCTTGAATGTTCGCAGAACTGAACTTTCTGACATGTTCGAGTATTCCATCAGATCCTGCATCGTTATATTTTTCCTGAAATTTTTCTCGATATATTTGATCAGAAGGTCTGCATGGTTTGCGGTTCCTGTCTCTGGATATGACGGATTGTTGTAGATTCTCAGAAGCAGCAGAATTATCTGAATCAGGTAGGTCGTGCTGCTGATTGCCCACGCCATAGGCTGCCTTGTTATCTCGTCCTGCATCGTGTCGATCAGCGCGCGGATTTCAAAAAGCTGCATGGTATTCAAATTAAAGCGCAGAATGCTTGATTTCGCCGGGCTGATGTTTTTTGGCAGAACGAAAAAATCCGTGTATTTAGGGATGTTTGAAAGCTCCATTATGTCCTCGTCGATAAAAGAGGATCGGATCATTATGTTCATGAGGACGAGGTTGTCCATTTCCTTGTAGCCGTGCACCTGACCCGGCTTGAGGATTATTACGTCTCCGGCACGGATTTTTTCTTCTCCGGAAGGGGTGAGTTGGATGCCTTCTCCCTTGTAGATTATTGCTATTTCGTAAAAGCTGTGCGTATGAATCGGAAATGGCGGCTGCGGATTGCGGAATTCAAAATGCCAGGGAAGATTCTCTGTCCAAAATTTTTGAGCGGTAAGATTGTTCATTGTTACCCCCGTGGTGGAATTGTGCTAATATTTGCATTTTATGTCAAGGTTGACGGACCGGCGAAGTTTTATCATGCATCCTATGGAAGCTGGAATAATCGTAATCGATATAGGTATGACAAATAAGAAGATTGCCCTCTATGACGAGAATCTTGTTCAGCAGGATGCAGTCTACAAAAATTTCACGCCGGTTATGGTGAAGGATTCCCGAGGCAATGATGTTCCCGCCCATGACCTTGCAGGGATGGAGGAATGGTTTTCTTCCCAGATAAGGACTTTTGCCCTGAAGTATCCTGTCAGAGCGATTGCGGTTAGCTGCCACGGAGCAACTTTTGTCTGCGTCGGAAAAGACGGAAATCCTTGTGCTCCATGTGTCTTTTACACTTACGAGCCTGGAGAGGATTTTCAGAAGGCTTTCTATGAGAGATGTGGCAGCGCGGAAGAGCTTCAGAAAGCAACCCATACCCCGAAATTCAGCTCAATGATAAACATGGCGAAAGGCATATTTTTCCTCCAGAATGAATTCGCCGATGATTTTGCCAAAACTGACATCATCTTGAATTATCCTCAGTACTGGGCTTATCGGCTTACAAAAAAAGCCTGCTATGAGACGACTTTTCTTTCCTGCCACACTTATCTGTGGAATCAGAATTCCCATGAGTGGTCTTCCGTCGTGGATGCTCTCGGAATAAGGGACAAGCTTCCTGCAAGCTACATGCAGACTTTCGGAAAACTTGGTAATATAACAAAAGAGGCTGCGGAAAGGCTTTCTCTTTCTGAGGATGTGGTCGTCGCCGCCGGAATCCATGATTCCAATGCTTCTCTTTTGCCTTATCTTGCTGTAAATTCCGGGGAAGATTTTATACTGAACTCAACCGGAACATGGTGCGTCGCAATGCATCCTGCCTCTGATAAAAACAGAACCGCTGTATGCGGCGCTGACGATATCGGAAAGGTTGTTTTCTTCAATAGAAGTGCGCTTGATTTCCCTGTAAAGACAGCGATTTTTCTGGGCGGAATGGAAGTTGATTTTTATGTCAGGTTGTTCAGAAAGATAAACAAAAAGGATGACGGATATTTTCCTTGCTCGGACATGGAAAGCGTTCGGAAAGTCCTCGCGGAAAAGAGGATTTTTGTCCTTCCTGAGCTTGTCTCAGGCTCGGGTCAGTTCCCGAATTTTAGGGGAGGAATTCACTGTGACGGAAAGTTCTATCCGGCAAGTCAGCTTGAGTCGCTTGAGGATGTGCCGGCCGTATTGAAGGACGAGAAAGAATTTTATGCCGCGCTGGTGATTTCGTGTGTCATTCAGTCCGAGACGGCTTTTGTCCGCGCCCAGCTTTCCGAGAAAACCGCGATTTTTACGGAAGGCGGTTTCAGGAAGAACGCTCTTTACAACACTTTGCTCGCGAGCGTTCTCTGCAAAAACGAAGTGTGCACGACTTCCCTCAAGGAAGCGACTGCTCTTGGCGGTGCAATGACCGCTTTGATGGCGCTGAGCGGAAAAAATCTGAACGACTTTGCGCCGCTCATTTCAATCGAAAAAAATCCTGTCGGTCCGGAAAATGCCGACGGGTATGAATCATATAAGAAAATCTGGCTCGAAAAAGGAGAATCAAAATGAAGGTAACTGAAGCAAAATGCGTACAGGGTTTTATAAGAATGTGCACCGACGGCTGGGATTTGGGCTGGCACGAGCGAAACGGCGGAAATCTTTCTTACCGAATGAAAGATGAGGAAGTAAAAGAGCTCAAGGATAATTTTTCTGACAAAAATGAATGGCAGGACATCGGCACTTCTGTTCCGAACCTCGCCGGAGAATATTTTTTGGTAACCGGAAGCGGAAAATTCATGCGCAATGTCCAGCTCGATCCTGAGGCAAACATCAGTATCATCGAAATCGACGGCAATGGTGAAAAATTCCGGATCCGATGGGGTATGAGGGATGGCGGAAGACCGACTAGCGAGCTTCCGACTCATCTTATGAATCACGAGGTTAAAAAACTCGCAACAAAGGGCAAATACCGCGTTATCTATCATGCTCACTGCACCAACACGATCGCGCTCACATTCGTTCTTCCTCTTAAAGACGAGGTTTTTACGCGCGAGCTGTGGGAATGTGCGACTGAATGTCCTGTCGTGTTCCCTCAGGGAATCGGCGTCGTGCCTTGGATGGTTCCGGGCGGACGTGAGATTGCAGTTGCGACCAGCAAGCTGATGAAAGAGTACGACGTCGCAATCTGGGCGCATCACGGAATGTTCTGCGCTGGCGAGGATTTTGATCTCACTTTCGGTCTTATGCACACCGTTGAAAAATCAGCTGAGATTCTTGTAAAAGTTCTCTCAATGGATCACAAAAAACTTCAGACGATTCAGCCTCAGGAATTCAGAAATCTCGCGAAGGATTTCAAGGTTTCTCTTCCTGAGAAATTCTTGTATCAGAAATTCTAGCGGAAGCGCCGGCTGACGCTTGAAGAGGTTGATCTGTGCTGCCCGGAAAAACCGGGAGCGTTTTTGTAAGGGCTTTGGAGGATATATGGCATACTATTTCGACGATTACTCAGACATTTTCCGTCAGTCTCAGGGAGATATTTCACACACGCTTTCTGTCATGGCGGACAGATATATGGGAGAAAATCCTGAGCATGAATACACTGCGCGTCCTTTTACAACTTGCGGCGTGATGCGGAACAAAGATTACCGCTATGTTTTCGATGCTGGCAAAGTTTTTCCTGATGCTGAGGACGGAAGCTATGTATATCTCTGGGGAAAAATCAGGCGGAGCGGGGAAGGCTCTCTTCGGTTCACGCTGATTCCTTTCGGCCCTGCAAAAATCTGGATGAACGGCGAGGAAGTTTTTGCGTCTGATTTTGTGGCTGAGCGTTTCGCTGACAATCCGATCACGATCGATATACCTGTGAAAGCCGGCTGGAACAATCTCATCCTGCGTTTTACAAAGACGAAGGCCGGTTTCGGAGGCGAATTCGGAACATGGCTCGGAAAGCTCGACTATTATTTTATGCACGGTCGAAAAGAATGGGAAGAGATGGAGGGGTTCGATTACACGAAGCCGACTTTTGAGCGCATAACTGATTTTGAAAACGAGCTTGAGAAAAAACTTCTTCCGATGCCGGAGTGGAGCGACGATGAGAAGACTTGTGGCGTTCTGAACCGTGTTTTCTCAGATAAAAAAGATTCTCTTGCAGGAAAGAAAATCGCCGCACGCAGCCGTTTTGTACTCTACAAAACTTCGGTTGTCACGATAAAAGCTGATTTCGGCGGCGATGGCAAGGTGCTTTTCGTTGACGGAAAAAAGGTTTTGGACGGAGAGAAAATCTCCCTGACCTCAGGCTTGCACGATATCCTTTACATCCTGAGCGCAGGAAAATCTGCCCCTGTTCTTGATTTTTCAGCAAAGGTAACTGATGAGCGCGGCAGCGAGATTTCTCTAAAAAATCCGCTCCTGGCCGAAAAAATCGGCTCCGCTTTCCCGTGGATGTTCGCAGGTCCGTTCGAAAAGACTTCCGATGACCGTCTTGCTGATTTCAGCTCAGCTTCCCGCAACATGCTTGTCGGATGCGAGGGCGAGAAGACCTGGTGGAGGATCGACATGAAGGGCGGCTGGATCCGGCTGTACAATGAGAATGCGCTTTTCGGTCATTGGGATTATCCGCTCGGCGTAACTTTGTACGGAATGATCGAGGCCGCACGTTTCTTTGATTCCTCAAAAAAGACGAATACTATTGCTGACTATGTTGTCAGACACGTAAAAAAATCCGTGGGAACTCTCGAATATGCTCTTTTTGACAAGGAGAATTTCGGGGGAGCTACGGCAGTTCATCATCTTCTGACTTCAATCGACAGCCTCGATGACTGCGGTTCTTTCGCTTCTTTAATGCTTGAGGTCGCAAAGGATCACGCGAACGAGATCGGGGATTATGGCTCGATCGCTTCCTACGTCGGAGATTATATCTGCACGAAGCAGGCCCGCCTCGATGACGGATGTTTCTATCGCAAACAGATGATGCACAAATTCCACAACGGAACTATGTGGGCGGATGATCTTTACATGAGCGTTCCGTTCCTGTGCCGTTATGCGGCTTTCAAAAAAGATCCGTCCGTGCTCGATGATGCCGCAAATCAGTTTGTCGGGTTCAAAAAAAGACTTTTCATGAGCGACAAAAAGCTGATGGCTCACGTTTATGATTTCAAGAGGGACATGAACACAGGAGTACCGTGGGGAAGGGGAAACGGATGGACGATTTTCTCACTGACGGAGCTTTTGCAAGTTCTCCCGTCATCTCATTCAAAGCGCAAGGAACTTGAGGATTTTTATCGCGTGCTTGCTGAAGGATATCTTTCTGTTCAGGGCGAGGACGGAATGTGGAGGCAGGTCCTCAATATGCAGGACAGCTACCCGGAATCTTCATGTACCGCTATGTTTATCTGCGCATTCAGCCGCGGAATCCGCTACGGCTGGCTCAAAGATGATGACGGCATGTACAGAAGGGCATGCTGCCGCGCGTGGGAAGCCCTTGAAAAGACCGCCATCGACTCAAAAGGAAATCTTTATGGCGTTTGCCGCGGAAGTGAATTTGCATTCAATCCGCGCTACTATTCAGAACACTTGCTGCCTCAGTTGAACAACACTCATGGAATCGGCATCGTCTTGCTGGCCGGTGTTGAGATGTTGAGACTGAACGCTTTCAATTCATAAATAAAAGGAGGCGTTGTAAGAAGTTCATCCTTGAACTTCTTACAACGGACGAGTTCTTGCCGTTGGCAACAACTCGCTATCCGTTGCCTCCGTGCAATGCCGCTAACGCGGAGTTTTTAAAGGAGTAAGCTATGAAAAAATTGCTTCTGGCGGCTCTTGCTGCCTGCGTGTCATGTGCTCTTGCCGGTGCAAGTCCTGTGACACTAAAAACAGATTTTGAGTCTGAACCGACGGAAAAACCGTGGGGATTCTCAACGGCAAATGCTGCTGTTGGTGTCAGCACTGATGCTGTCGCCGGAAACACTTCTGCGAAGCTTTCGTTCAGCATGGAGAATCAGAAGGGCGGACGCGTCGCTACAAAGCTGTTCGAGCCGGCGCTCGCGGCGAGCGAAATTTCTGTCAGTTTTGACTGGCTTCCAGGAAAGATTAACGACAAGGGCGGAAACAAGAATGAGAACGGCGGTGAAATCAGCCTTCTTGATTCTAACAAGAAATCAATCGTTACTGTCCGCTACACACATAACGGAAAGCTTTCGTGGCTGATCGGAAAAAATCCTGCCAACGAGCTTTCTTTCTCGAACGACAGCTCATGGTATTCTGTATCAATAAAAATCGACGTCAAGAAAAATACCCTTGAGGGCTCTGTAACTGAAAAATCTTCGGGTGTTTCCGAGAAGTTCTCCGCTTCTCTTGAGAAAATCGATTTCAGCGGCGTAATCGCCAGACTTACAATAGCCGGAATCAGAACGTCGGGAAACAATATCACCTGGCAGACTTATCTCGACAATATTTCAGTTGATTACAGTCCGATTTCGGAAAACTCAATCACGACCGTCGAGCCTCTTCCATACAAGCGGGTCTATGTCGGAAAAGCGGCTGATGCAAAAGCCCTCAATCTTCCGAAGACAGTTTCTGCAAAACTCGCGGGCGGACAGACTGTGACCGTGCCGATCAGCGAATGGAAAGCTGCTGGCGACGGATGGAATGCAAAAAAAGCCGGCGTTTACACTTTTGTCGGAACGATTGCTGATTCTGATTCTGCTACAAATGTTCTGGGACGTTCCGCTTACCAATATGTTTACAACAGGCTTCCTGTCCCTCAGTCAAAGCGTCAGAATGAATGGCTCGATCGCGGTCTTGTTGCCCTCAAAGCGGACAACGGTGTTTTTGTGAGCTGGAGGCTTCGTGTCGAAGAATACACCGCAAAAGCTAAGTTTGACGTATATAGAAACGGAAAAAAAATCACGAAGAAGTCTGTGGAGCTTTCTTCGCTCCTCGACCCGGACGGAAAGGTCGGCGATGAATACACCGTTGTATCCAGCAAAAACAAAAAAGATACCGCGACGACAAAGGCCGCTTCCGAAGATTATCTTCCTATAAAGGTTCAGGTTCCGGAGCCAGGACGCACGCTTGAGGGGCTTACATCCCCATATCACATGAACGACGTTGCTGTCGGCGACCTTGACGGAGACGGAGCATACGAAATCATCGTTAAGTGGTACCCTGAGAACTCCGTCGACTCAAGTCAGTTTGCGCTTACCGCCCCGACTCTGTTCGACGCTTACAAGCTCGACGGAACTCCTCTCTGGAGAATCGACCTCGGGCTTAGCCTTACGAGCGGCGCGCATTACAATCAGATTGTCGTAGCTGACTTTGACGGAAACGGAAAAAGCGAGGTCTTCCTTAAAACTGGTGACGGAACCAGAGTTTATGGAGTTACGGACGGAAAATTCGACAAAAATAAAGTTGTTTCTGTGATTGGAAATGAGGCCGACGAGGGAAAATACATTCTCAAGGACAAAGTTCACGGTCAGGGACACATCACCGGTGGTCCTGAATACGTATCGTTCTTCGATGGCGAAAGCGGAAAGGTGATAGACACTGTGCCGTACGCATTCCCTGTTGGCGACGTAAACTCATGGGGCGACAATTTCTACAACCGAAGCGACCGCTGGAACGCCGGAATGGCATATCTCGACGGCGTTCATCCTAGCGCATTCCTCGGACGCGGATATTATGCTCGAACTGTTTTCGCCGCATATTCTCTTGCCGGCGGAAAAATCAGCGAACTGTGGAGATTCGATACGGATGCCATTGGTGGCTATGGAAGTGCGATGGGCAATCACAACCTTGCTGTCGCTGATGTTGACAATGACGGATGTGACGAAATCATCGCAGGAAGCCTCACTCTTAACAACGACGGAACAATCCTGTACGTGATGGACGGAGCTATGAACCGCGAGGAAGGTTCCCACGGAGACGCAATTCACATCGGCCAGTTCTATCCTGATGTGGAAGGATTGTTCGTATGGCAGCCTCACGAAATCGACAGGGTTGCAAGCCTTGAGCTTCATGATGCGGCGACCGGCGAGACCCGCATGAAATTCTACGCGAACAAAGATGCGGGGCGCGCTATGGCGGCAAACATCACCTCTAAGCCGGGATATGAGGTATGGGGCACCGGCGGCAAAAAGCCTAATGTTGGCGGCGGCGTATACAATGTGTATGATGGCGCTGAAAAACCTGTTGCCGACTCATACGCAAATGCAAAGATGTCTTACAACTTCAAGCTGTACTGGGACGGAGATTTGCTCCACGAGCTTTTGGACGGTGCTGACAAAGCTCCTCTTTCAATCAGCAAATTCAATGAAGAAAAGCTTGTGATGGAGCCGATGAAAACCCTTGCAGGCACGCACAGCAACAATGGAACCAAGGAAGTAATATCTTATACATCACAAACGCATCCTCGTGGATCTTGCCTTCGG
>CAMVSS010000054.1 GCA_947170195.1 uncultured Treponema sp.
GGATTCTTACCTCAACTTTGAGAAGACTCCCGAAAAAAATATTTTCTGGCTGGATACGATGCAATTTTTCTGCAGCCGGTTCCAAAATCCTGAGAAAGCAATCCCATGCTTCCATGTTGCCGGATCAAAGGGGAAAGGATCCGTCTCCACCATGATTGCGGCAATACTTGACGAAGCAGGCTTCAAGACAGGAATCTACACATCCCCGCACATAATAGATTTCATAGAGCGCGTCAGCACTTTCGGGGGCTATTTCAGCGCGGATGTCTATGACGAGGCTGCAAAAGAACTAATGGATGGAGTGGAATCAGTGGACAGATCGGAGCTTCCGTCGGAGCGCCCGATAACGTGGTTTGAGCTTGTGACGCTTTTTGCATTCCTCACGTTCAGGAAGGCTAAGGCTGATTATGCCGTTTACGAAGTCGGACTTGGCGGAAGGCTTGACTCAACGAACGTAGTATCCCCTCTTTTAAGCTGCATCACGCCGATAGAGCTTGAGCACACGGAATTTCTTGGCGACACCGTAGAAAAAATCGCATATGAGAAAGGCGGAATCATAAAGGAGAATACACCGGCTGTAATCGCGGCGCAGAAGGAGTCCGTAAAACAGGTTTTCAGAAAAATCGCGGAGGAAAAAAAATCAAAGCTTTATTTCGTTGACGAGATCTCTGACGGCCTGCAATATTCATACGACGAGGACGGGATGTCGGTCTCCTTCAGAAGCCCGGTTTTCAAACGGGAGATAAAGACAAAGCTTCTTCTTCAGGGAAAATTCCAGGCGGAAAATGCGATCCTCGCATCAATAGCCGTAAAACTTGCCGTTCCGGAAATAGATGAAAAGACGATCGAGCGAGGACTTTCAAAGGCATCCCTTCCGGCGCGTTTTGAGATTGTCAGATTCCCAGAAGGATTTTCAGGGATTCCATGCCTGATACTCGACGGCGCGCACACGCTCAACAGCATCAGGTTCACGATGGAAACATTCAGGGCCATATTCCAAGAAAAAATCAGGAAGAACGGAACAAAAACATACCTGCTGTTCGGCTGCGCGGCTGACAAAGACGTCAGGGACATGGCGCAGGAGCTTAAGGACGGATTCGACGGGTATTTTCTGACCCGCCCGGGCGAAGTGAAGCATTCTGACCTGAAAACCATGAAAGAAGCTTTCTCCAACGCGGGAATCACTTTCTTGATGGACGAGGACTACAAAAAAACAATCAGGGACGTGCTTGAAAAAGCAGAGAAAGAAAAAGCGATTGTCCTCGTGACAGGCTCATTCTATCTGGTAAGCGAAGTGAAAAAGATTTTGCTTGAGGCACGACCTGAGCGCACATGATAGCACGGTGTGTGCACACACCATGCGCATACATGCCTACGTTCAGTTTTGCGAGGACGAGATGTACACCCGAGGAACCCTCTTTGAGATGCCGCAGGTTATCTCGTAGGAAATGGTGCCGGTAGCGCGGGAAATTTCCTCCGCGCTCTGCAACGCGCCGCTTCCCTCAGGACCGAAAATCACGACCTCATCCCAGCGTTTTACGCCGCTGTTCTTTCCAAGGTCAACCATGCACTGATCCATGCAGATCCTTCCACGGACAGGATATGCCTTTCCGCCGATAGAGACCTCAAGCCCGCCATCAGTCTGATTGAATCTTCTGAACAATCCGTCATCATAGCCGATCGGAAGGACACCGATATCAGTCTCGGTTTCCGAAGTCCATGTCCTTCCATACGAGACAGAGTGACCGGCAGGAAATTTTCTGACGGCGACTACAGTGCTTACAAGCGCCATGACAGGCTTCAGGTCGATTCTCTCGCCTTTTGATTCGAAATATTTTTCGTCCAGCTCATCGGGATAATATCCGTACGCGATGATTCCGGGGCGGCACATGTCAAGATGAGTCTCAGGATTGTTCAACGTGAGAGCGGAATTCGCGCAATGACGGATTCCCGGATCTATACCAGCATCCTTAACGGAGTTGCAGGCAAAAAGGAATTTCTCGAACTGGGAGCGAGTGTATGAAACGTCATCCTCCGAAAGGGAGTCCGCCACAGAAAAATGGGTGCACATTCCTCCGAGGGAAAGATTTTTTGACGAAACGATTTTTTTTGCCATTTCTGCAGCCTCTTCAGGAAGGCATCCGATCCGCCCCATTCCGGTATCAACTGCCAGATGAACTTTGAAAGCCTTTTTTCCGCAGCGAGCGCAGGCTTCGTCAAGGAAGTCAATGTATTCGTCATCAAAAACCAATGGAGTCAGGTCATTTTTTACAACGTCATCCATTTCCGAAGGCGAACAAAGGCTGAGCATGAGTATCGGGGTCGTTATGCCGGCACCGCGAAGCTCAACACCCTCGCTGACCGCAGCAACCGCAAGGAAATCAGCACCGCACTCAACGGCGGTCTTCGCGCAACGGACGGAGCCATGCCCGTAAGCATCAGCCTTCACAGCGACGCACATCTTTGCGTCAGGATTGATTTTTGAGCGGATGACACTAAGGTTATGGCGCAGATTGTCAAGATAAATTCTAGCAAAAGTCGGTCTCATAAAATCATTCTATGAATTTATTTTTTTTTATTCAACTCATGCCAAAATAATTGAAAATAATAGGTTTTTACACCATAATATTTAAAAGTGTTTATCAGTTTTTAGGTGGGAATAAAAATCAAAAACGAGGATTATCTCGACCTCCCAAAAGCCAGCCCAAAAAAGCAATATTTCAGGAAGTTTTATGAAAAATAACAAGCTCAAAAAAGCTATTATCTTTACAGTCGCAGCTTCTTTTTCTGCGGCATATCTCTCTTGCGCGTCTACTCAGGCGGCAGCAAAGGAAGACCAGACAGAGCTGGTACAGGAAGTTCACGTTCCGACTCCTCTGGAGATTTACCAGGAAAAAACAGAAGGTGTCAGCATTACTGTCATCAGCACTCCAAAAATTCCGACCAAGGGAAAGAATTTCGAGACTCCGTACCAGATCAAAGTAACGGCAAAAGATGAAACTCCTGCAGCTGATTTTGCAGTCACAGTCAGATATCCATCATCAAAACAGGACGGAAAAGTTGTTTTCGCGGAGAATCTTCTCAAGACCGACGAACAGGGAATCGCTTCGTTCACACCGGAGGCTCCGGCATTCGCTTTCGACAGTTTCGCGGCTTTTTATCCTGCGAAAGATTCTGACGATGAAGAAGTCGCAAAAGAAGCAGAGAAACACATCGTATCCGCTCCTTTCATTGTCCAGACAGACAAAAAAAGCGCTGGCGGAGTAATCGCCCTCGTGGACTTCAACAAAAACGGAGTTCCTGTCACATCAAATCCTGTATCCTCATCGACACTCCTCATGAACCTCATGAAAAACGGCTTCACAAAAGTCGGAAACATCGACCTGACCAACGGAGTCCTCAAAAACGACGTCGACAAATTGTGCAGGGATGCAAAATCTGTTACGGGAAACACCGCGACATACCTCATTTATGGAACCGTAAAATACGGCGAGGTCACAAACGCCGATGACGGCATCACATACAATCTCATCGGAGAGCTAAAATGTCTCGACCTCAAGAGCGGCACAATCGTAGTCAGCGAAACCATGACGGGAAAAGCAACTAATAAAAACGATTGGACAGCTCTTACACAGGCCCGACAGAATCTTTCAGAAAAATTCGCGCGGGCAATACGCTACGGAATATAAAACTCAAACCTTCAAGAGAGGAAAATAAACATGATTTACACAGACACCAGGGACAAATCTGTAAAGACAGACTTCAGGACAGCCGTTCTCAACGGAATGAACGAAAAGACAGGAGGATTGTACATTCCTGTCAGTTTTCCGAAACTCAACCCGAGCCTGATAAACCGAACCCCAGAACCGACCTTCAGGGAGATTGCCTTCGAGATGGCAAAACCTTACGTCGAGGGAGAAATTCCGGACAAAGACCTTCAGGCGATCATTCACGACGCATATCCTTTTACAGCACCTGTAGTTCCTGTGGACAAAACCTCTTACGTCCTTGAACTTTTCCACGGACCGACATGCGCATTCAAAGATTTCGGCGCACGATTCATGGCACGCGTCATGTCATACTTCAACAGAAACGAATCTTCCCCTCTTCACATTCTCGTTGCGACTTCAGGAGACACAGGATCTGCAGTAGGATCTGCTTTCCACAACGTTTCGGGGCTTGACGTAACAATCCTCTACCCGGAAGGAAAAGTTTCAGAGCTCCAGGAAAAACAGCTATCAACATTCGACGGAAACGTTCGCGCCCTCAAGGTAAAGGGCACTTTCGATGACTGCCAGAAGCTCGTAAAAACAGCATTCACAGACAACGCGCTGCGCGGAAAACTCCGCCTCTCATCAGCAAATTCAATCAATATCTCCCGACTTCTTCCGCAAAGCTTCTACTACATGCACTCAAGCCTCGTAGTCAAAAACAGAGTCTGGGGCGACAGCAAAATTGAAGATCCTGCGATCATCGCGGTAGTTCCGTCAGGAAACTTCGGAAACCTCACTTCTGGACTCATCGCACGCGAGATGGGCGCTCCAATCGCAGGTTTCGTCGCTGCCACGAACTCAAACAAAACAATCCCTGACTGGATTGCGAGCGGAAAATACGAGGCACGCCCTTCAGTGGAGACTTACGCAAACGCAATGGACGTCGGCGCACCTAGCAACTACGAGAGAATCGCGGCCATGTACTCGCTCGACGAAGTACGAAGACTTTTTGCTTCGTATTGGCTCGACAACGACGGAATCATAGCATCTATCAAAAATTGCTTCGAGAAAACAGGATACACAATTGATCCGCACGGAGCTGTCGCATGGAAAGCATGGAGCGAAATCAAGAACGGCGGACTTCAGGCAATCAAAGACGGCAAAAACACCGACATATCAAAACCGGGAATCACACCAAACCTTCCTGAATGGACGGACAAAGTGCTCGACAAAAAAGCAGTCGGAATCATTCTTGAGACAGCCCATCCTGCAAAGTTCGGTTCTACCGTAAGCAAGGCTACCGGGCAGTCACCGCTTATTCCGGACAGACTCGAAAAAGTCCTCTCCCTCAAGGACAGATCTATTCCTATGGAGAACGACTACGAGCAGTTCAAGGAATGGCTTTTGGCTAACCTCCAGTAGATTTTTAACCTGCAACCATGACATCTGTGCTTAACTGCCAAGCTCATGGGGCAGGCACAGACTTTTTGCACGGACATAAAAAAAGGCGGAAAAACTTCCGCCTTTTTTTATGTCCGTTTTATTTTCAATCTTACGACCCGATTATTTTTTCATTTTGAACGTGACAGGAACAAGTATCTGAAACAAAATCATCTCCGCAGGATCCGTATGAGTTATGCTCATGTTCATATCTTTCAGGGAACCGGCCAAATCATAAACCATATAGTCACCGTTCTCAAAAATCCATTTCACCATGCGGTCATCCTCAGTTTTGTGCTCTCTGATCTGGAACGCCTTCACTGAAAAAGCCCAATATGCAGAGAACTTGTTTTCCCCCATTCTCTCCTTTACTTTTGAGAGCGGAGTATCTTTGATGACCATTTCTTCGTAAACATCAAGTCCGTTGACGACAGCAACTTTCAGACCGGTTTTATTTTCGGTAACGCATGATATGTTTGAGACAATATCCTCATCCGACAGCGTCCTGATTTTATCGCATCTGTAATGTCCGCCATCAACGGTAACGATAGAATCAACTTCCTGTCCGTCTTTTCCAGCGACGGATGTTGTCGCGCAACCCGAAATGACGAGCAAAAAGCAGAAAGTGAAAATCACGAGCACTTTATTTCGCATAGTAAACCTCGACTATCCGTCACTTTATCGGTTTGTCGGCCTAAAAGTCAAGTTTATATGTAACTCCGAGCGCAAGCATCACGACATTTTTATTGAGCTTGAGGTTTGAATAATCAGTCTCGAAATATTTTATGTACATCGCAGAACCAGTGATCGTAAGCGCATCAATCGGGGTGATTTCAATACCTCCGCCAACAAGGGCGCTGTCAAGGATTGGATTGAAGATGTTGTTTGACTCAGAATTTATACCCTGCTTCGCGTAGTCGACTCCGCATGATACGGAAACAGCCTTGTTAAAGCGGTAGTCAGCGCCCATTCCGATTTCCCATGAATTGTCATAATCAGTCTCGCCGAGAACGGAATCCTGATGCGCGTAAAATTTGTTCATATAATATTCGAAGCTGACGCTCATGTAGAGCGGCTCAGTCACCTGATATCCTACACCGGCGCGGAGCATGCTCGGAAGGTCGGCGCGGTATTTCATTCCCTTTGAGATTCCGAAAGTTGAAGCAAGTTTTCCCGAAACGGATTTCACTTCATACTGGATTTTTGTGAGCGTATCATACTGAATCGAGATGTCGAGCGGCTGAATCGGCTTGAAATGAACGCCGAATGTTCCTCCGAATCCCCATGCGTCCGAACGGCAAGATACTTTTGATCCCGCATTTCCCATGAACACAAAGTAAGGAGATGTAATTCTCATGGCCTGAGTACCGTAGACAGTCCTGAATGCGGCACCGAGAGAGATTTTTTCGCCGACGTTGAACGCAGCTCCGATTTCTCCGCCGTAAGTGATCGAAGAAACCCTCAGCTTATGATTTGATGCGGCTCCGAGAAGAACCTTGTATGCAGGAGTGTTCTTTGAAGGAAGAGCCTGGGCTGCCGTAATGAAAGTTTTGCCGAGCGCAATTGAACCGTTATTGTAATTTAGGTTTCCGCCGCCTGCATAGATTCCAAAATTCGTGAATATAGCCGCATGACCTTTCTTGAAAACGATGTCAGCGTTAGGATAGAGAAGAACTTTGGTTTTGTCGCTGTAATTATTGTTCATGAGGGAGTGTGTGTACTTCTTGAAGACAAACTGGTCGCCGGCCTCAACATAAAAACCGTCATCCATGAATGACGTTCCGGCGATGTTGTAGAAAGCCGCCTCAGGTCTTATGCATTCCGTGTTGCGGCTAGGATTTCTGATATATCCAGTGCTCAAATTTGATTTGTTCTCTACGCCGCCTGCAAACACGAACTGGGCAGCAACTGCGGCAAATGCAACTGAGAAAATAAATCTCTTCATTCTGTAACTCCTTTTGAACCTTTCAAAAATCGACTGAACTTATACATCTCTTTTACAAAATGACAAATATTGTAAAAATGTCACATACTGACGATAATAGTTTTTTTCCTTCCTTTTGTCTAGAGTATTTCCCCTATTCATTTTTTTGCAGATGCTTACATTTTCTTGAAAACTTTCCGAATATAATGATGGGCCTTTCAAAAAAACTGATGTTTGAAAACGAGCTACAAAAAGAGGATTTTAATGGCAGAAGAAGAAAAATATCAGCGTCCGACATGGGACGAATACTTTATGGAAGTCGCACGGACAATAGCGAAACGTGCCACCTGCGACAGGGGCAGAAGCGGCTGCGTAATCGCACGCGACAATCAGATTCTCGTGACGGGATACGTGGGAAGCCCAGCAGGACTCCCCCATTGTGACGACGCAGGACATCTCCTCAAGAAAATGCTCCATGAGGACGGAACCATCAGCCAGCACTGCGTAAGAACGGTTCATGCCGAGCAGAACGCAATATGCCAGGCCGCAAAGCGCGGAATTTCAATCGACGGAGCGACTGTTTACTGCAAGATGACCCCATGCCGCACATGCGCAATGCTCCTGATCAACTGCGGCATAAAGCGCGTTGTCTGCGAGAAGCACTATCATGACGAAAAGGACAGCCTGCGAATGTTTGAGGAAGCCGGCATAACCATAGAGCACCTCGAAGACACGATCCAGCAGTACGAAAAGATGTAAAGGTAAACGCCGTAAAACAAAGCCGTTACATCAGCATCTCAAGTTTTTCCTTTATGAACTCGCTCTTTTCCTTAAGCCCGATTTTTCCGACATTCAGGATCATGATGTTCGGGCGAGAGGAATCGATGCGAACCTTTCCCGCGCTCTCTTTTATGAGCTTCAGCACATTGTCAATCTTTATGTCGCTAACCTTGCTGAATTCAACCTGAATATTGCCGTCTTTTTCCTTCAGGCTGGAAATATACAGTTTTTTTGCGATTACGCGCACTTCGGCAAGGCTCAAAAGGCTGTACACCTCGTCAGGAATCGGTCCGAAGCGGTCCTCAAGCTCGAGATACATTCCGTCAAGCTCGTCCTTAGTCTGGACGGAAGCGACCTTCTTGTAAATCTCCATCTTAGTCTGCAGGTTCGACACGTAGGTATCAGGAATGAAGCCCGAATATTCGAATTCCATCAGAACCTCGTTGTTCTCCTTGTAAGACTCTGAATTAGTCAGTCGCTCTACAGCCTCGTTCAAAAGGCGGACATACAGTTCGAAACCGACCGAATAAACGTCGCCGCTCTGATCACGTCCGAGCAGGTTTCCGGCGCCGCGGATCTCCATGTCCTTCATCGCAATCTTGAATCCAGAACCACGTTCGGTAAAGTCCGAGATGACCTGAAGTCTCTTCATGGCGACTTCGGACAGCACCTTGTTCTCAGGATAGAGAAGATATGCATATGCCTTTCTGTCGCTCCGTCCGACGCGTCCGCGCAGCTGGTATAGCTGGCTGACACCGTACATGTCGGCGCGGTCTATGATTATGGTGTTCACGTTCGGAATGTCGATGCCGTTTTCTATGATCGTGGTCGCAATCAGCACGTGGAAGCCGCCCATCTTGAAGCGGCGGAAAATATCGTCCAGCTCCTCAGCGCTCATCTGACCGTGCGCTATGTCTATCATCATCTCAGGAACGATTTTCTGAAGGTTTCTGCGAACCTCCTCAAGGGTTTCGACACGATTGTGCAGATAGAACACCTGGCCGCCGCGCTCGACTTCCTGCCTGATAGCCTTTGCGACACGCTCGTCAGTGTACTGATCGACGATGGTCTCCACAGGCTTTCTCGTCTGGGGCGGAGTCGTCAGGAGGCTCATGTCACGGATTTTCAGGAGCGACATGTGGAGAGTGCGCGGAATCGGGGTCGCGGACATGGAGAGCGAGTCTATGTTAGCCTTGAAAGTCTTGAGCTTCTCCTTGTCCTTTACACCGAAACGCTGCTCCTCGTCGATTATCATCAGCCCGAGGTCACGGTAGGCGATGTCCTTCTGTATAATGCGGTGCGTTCCGACCAGGATGTCAACCTCGCCGTTCTTCACCTGCTCTATGATTTTCTTCTGCTCCTTCGCCGGAACAAAGCGGCTCATCTGTTTTATAGTGACCGGGAAATTGGCGAAACGCTCGACGCAAGTCTCGTAGTGCTGTTCCGCAAGGATCGTCGTCGGCGCGAGAAAGGCGACCTGCTTTCCGCCCATAACGGCCTTGAACGCCGCGCGCATAGCGATCTCGGTCTTTCCGTAGCCGACATCGCCGCACAAAAGCCTGTCCATCGGGACCGGCTTCTCCATATCCTTTTTTATCTCCTTCGTCACGTTGAACTGATCCGGCGTGTCCTCATACGGGAAAGCGGCCTCAAATGCAGCCTGCCATTCAGAATCCTTCGGGAACGGGAAGCCGCGGCTTGCCTTACGACGGCTGTACAGGGCTATGAGTTTCTCCGCGAGATCCTCGACCGCCTTCTTGACCTTGTTCTTGCGGTTCTCCCAGGATTTCGATCCTATCCTGTCCATGTGTGGAGCCTCGCCCTCGTTTCCTATGTAACGCTGAACGAGATTAACCTGCTCGATCGGGACGAAAGCGAACTCCTCGTCCGCATACTCCAGCTTTATGTAGTCGCGCTCGTTGCCCATCGCCTTAACGCGCTGGATGCCGCGGAAAACACCGATTCCATAGTTCACATGGACTACGAAATCGCCCTCATTCAGCTCGACAAACGTATCAATCGCCTGGCTCTTCGCGTGATGGATGGATTTAGGGACTCTTTTTCGTCTGCCCCAGATCTCGTTCTCCTGAATGATGATCGTCTTCGTCTCAGGAATGCCGAAACCGTTCGTCACAGCCTTCGGGAGCACAGTCAGAGGATAATACGGGATTCCTTTGCGCGCATTTTTCTTAAGAAGATTAAGATAGTCGCCCTCCTCAGGCATTGCGCAGAACTCCCTCAGGATCTCCTTTATTCGCAGGCTCTGGTTCTCGTTGTCCGCGAAGATGAATATGCGCCATCCGTCCGCCTGAAGGCTCTGAAGCTGCTCCTTGAGATAATTTATGTTTCCGAAGAAACTCTTCGGGGAATCGCAGTCAACTTTGAAGAAATTCTCGCTTGCGTTCAGATCGTTGTCGCTCTCGGTCTCGGTATGAAGAGAACGGAAAGTAATGCGTCTCTCATGCACATCCCAGATTTTTCCGAACGGAATAACCATCTCGGACGGAGGAAGCACAGGAAGAGTCTGACGCGCCGTGCGGTACATGCCCGAATACTCCCGGTCAAAATTCTCCTGCATGTTGTTGAGACGGTCAAAATCAAAGAAGAAAACAGTCGTGGCCGGAGAGATATAGTCGAAAACCGTATATTTTTTGTCCCATAAAGCCGAATAAAAAAGCTCCTCTCCCTCGCTCTCACCGCAATTTTTCAGGTCGGAAAGGATTTTTTCGGCAGATTTTTTAGCCTCGGGAGTCAGCTCCAGAAGAATCGCGGACTTTCCGTCAGCCTCAGAGTCATCAGGAACCTGCTTTCCGAAGCTTTCAAATACGCCGCGGAGTTTTTCCACCAGGGAATCGTTCCATATGACTTCCTTCATCGGATAGATGAGCACATTGTCCCTGGAATCGACCGTACCCTGAGTCTCGGCATTGAAAGATTTTATCGCCCATATCTCATCGAAATCGAAGATGATTCGGCTCGGAAGCTCTTCCCCAGGGGTAAAAACGTCCAGAACCTCTCCCCGCAGGGTGAATTCCCCGGGCACGCCGACTTTCGGGACTCGGATATAACCTATTTTCGCAAGTTTTTCGGCAAGATCGCTCGGATCAATTTTCTCCCCCTTATATAAGGAAAAAATCAGCGAGCGGATATAGTCAGGGGACGGAAGCGGAGTCTGGAGAGAACGCTGGTTCACGATGAACACGCGGGGCTTCGTCTGCTGGTTTAGAGGACGCGCCTGCACCGCAAGCTTTGCGAGCACCCCTGAACGCTGACCGAAAACGGCTGATCCTATCGCAGACGGCCGGTACGGAACAAGCCCCCACCACGGGAGCACGTCAATCTCAACGTTGTCCTCAAAGGCGGTCTCCAGATCCTGGCGCAGGTCGAGAGCCTCCTTGTCTGTAGACACGACGATAACGCAGTCAAGAGCGGAAGCATCCAGAGCGGCAGAACCATCCTTGCGGGAATCTGAATATCGTCCGGTCGCGCTGTACTGGACGGATGCAAGAAGCCGGTTCCGAACAGACTCAAGATACTGCGCGATAAGGAAAGAAGCGGACGTTCCCTGAAGTCCCTCTATGCTCGCAGGGAAATATTCTGCAGAGGAAAGATTTTTGACATCGGCCTGAAAGTCCTGCCAAGATCCGCAAACTGAAAGTATTGAATTTGATAATAATGATTTCATCAAAAATGTCCGATAATAAAATATAATAGAAAGATGAGGAGATACCCTTGAAACGTACTCTTTTTGTAATTATATCAGTTTTCACATTACTTGCACAGTTTACAGCCGCACAAGACAAGAAATCCTCGCAGGATTATTCAAAGACATCCGTCGCAATCAAATTCTTTGACAAGACGATGTACTATCCTGGAAGCAAGGATGAGAATCCCGTCTACGTGAACGTATCGATCACGAACAACGGCACGGAGACATTGCGCTTCAAACTTGCGGATGACAGGATGTTCTCACTCGACTTCAACGCGTTTACCATCAAGAACACCACGCTTCCGCAGACACAAG
>CAMVSS010000055.1 GCA_947170195.1 uncultured Treponema sp.
ATACACGAGCGGATTCACCGTAAACACGACCCTCAACCTGAAGCATCAGGCAGCTGCCCAGAAGACTATGGAGCAGTATATCAAGTATGCGAACAACTCTTACCAGCGTTCCGCATCGGAGCGAAAAAGCACGGCATTTAAAATTTACACGCCGATTACGGAGCTTCTTTCCCTCACATTCAATCTCAGCGGACTGAAAATGTCTGAGCAGAGGAACGAATCTCTCGCTCAGTCAACATACATCAACACGATCAACCCTATCATAGACGTAATGTCCCTCATGTGCGGAGTCGATTCCCTCAAAACGGGTGTCGTAAACAGGGCAAACGCAATCACAAAATCAAACATCGGAAAAAACACGATCGAAGGAACCATGATTGCCGTGGAGAACGGCACAGGATACATAACATCCCTCGTCGGAGGAAGCAAATACGACGGCGAGAACCAGTACATACGAGCTGTTCAGGCAAAATTGCAGCCGGGCTCATCATTCAAGCCGCTCTACTACTCTGCCGCCATCGATTCAAGGCAATTCACTCCTGGCTCGATAATCTCAGATACGCCTATAGTATTCCACACGGCTGACGGAAAGCCATACATCCCGCAAAACTTCCGCGGTGAATGGAAGGGAGACGTCGAGCTTTGGTATGCGCTCGCCCACTCAATGAACGTTCCGTCACTCAAGGTTCTCGACGGAATCGGATTTGACGCGGCAATAGAACGGGGAATCGCACTCCTCGGAATTCCAAAAGAAGAAGTTCCGAACCGCGGTTTCGTGCCGGGATACCCGATCGGACTTGGTGTATGCTCAGTACGACCTATAGAGCTTGCGCGGGCATATTCAATCTTTGCAAACGGCGGAAAAGAAGTCACCCCTATAGCAATCAGAAGCGTAGAGGACAAGAACGGAAACGTATTCCTCAATCCGGAAAAAGAGACTCGTCAGGCACTCGCAGCAAAAGGTGCTGAATCGCAGATCATTTCTCCAGAAACAGCTTACGTAATGACAAAACTTCTTGAAAACACGGTAAAATCAGGAACTTTGGCAGGTCCGACAGGAAACGGCGCAAAATTCAGCTATAAAGACAAAAACGGAAGAAGATACACGATTCCGGCGGCAGGAAAGACCGGAACCACGCAGAACTGGGCTGACGCATGGACAGCTTGTTTTACTCCGTACTACACGTCAATATTCTGGTTCGGATTCGACAAACCGGGACAGTCGCTCGGCCTCCAGCTCACAGGATCAACGCTCGCCGGCTATGCTATGGCATCATACATGCAGAAAATACATGAAGGTCTCCCATACAAGAATTTCACCAGACCGGTGACAGGAACTGTGGACGCTACTATCTGTTCCGTAAGCGGAGGCATTCCGACCCCGGATTGTGAGGGACATACTATCACGCTCACATTCCTCGAGGGAACTCAGCCGACAGAAATCTGCACTTATCACTCAGGAAACTCAACTGGACGACTCCTGTCAATCTACCGCCTCGAAAAAGAGCTTTACAAGGCAGGTTTCGCAAGCGACCTCATAATAAAGGACGATTACCCTCTCACATTCTCACTCGACGGAGATTCGGCGACATACGAGCAGATGCAGGAATCATACCAGTTCCTCAAGGAAGACGAATTCGGAAACGCACCGGATTACAACTACCTTTTGGATTAGTTTGACTGACCTCCGATTCCGCACACACCGTCAGAACAAGAATCATCCTGAGGAGCGGACTTGATGAAATCCTGCCACTTGAACGTCAGGGTACCGTCCTCGGTCTGCAAAATCGGAATTCCAATCAACCCCTTCTCCTTTGCCTTCGCGAACTTCGGATTTGAATCACGGAGCGCGAGGAACGCTTTCAGCTCTTTCAGGTCGCTGGTGATGTCATGATATTCATACGAGACTCCCTCAGCGGCAAAAGCTTTTTCAAGCGCGATGCAGTCCGGGCACAATTTCGAACCATATACTTTCAGCATATACATACTCCTTTTGTAGGTTGATATCGTCATTCTATCGGAGAGCGAAAAAAAGGTACAGCAAAAACACTGTCAGGGCAAAAAAAAACTTCCGTTTCCGGAAGTTTTTTTTTACAAGCTCAGACTACTTTGAGTAGTACTCAACTACCATCTGGTCATTGATCTGAACAGGGATTTCTGAACGCTGTGGAAGACGTGCAAGTTTTCCAGAGAAGTTATTCTCATCGCGCTCAAGGTAGTCAAGCTTAGCCTTGCTGTCAGAAAGGAAAGCTTTCTTGAACTGCTCGCTCTTGCGAGATTTTTCAGTCAAAGAAATTGTCTGTCCTACTTTAACTGCGAAAGAAGGGATATTGATCTTCTTTCCGTCAACTTCGATGTGCTTGTGGCTTACCATCTGGCGAGCCATGCGGATTGACGATGCGAATCCAAGGCGGTAAACAAGGTTGTCAAGGCGAGTCTCAAGTGCAACCAAGAGTGCAACACCTGTCATTTCCTTTGATTTTGTTGCCTGTTCGAAATAGCGTCGAAGCTGTTTTTCAAGGATATTGTAATATGCCTTTACTTTCTGCTTTTCAATAAGATGAAGACCGTAGTCAGATGTCTTCTTTGTCTTCTTGAAAGCTGGTGCTCCTGCTCTGTCCATAGCCTTTGGGTGTCCACATACGTTTACACCAAGTCGTCTACATTCCTTAAAACGAGGACCTCTTCTTGTAGCCATTTTTAATGCTCCTAAGTTTGTTTTTCATCAAGGCATTTTCCACAAGCCGCGCAGAAAAAGTTGCTTGACTTTCAAAGTACTGTTAGAGGGAAGCTAATCAGTGGGAAATATTCTATCAGAAAAGATTTTTCAAATCAATATCGTAAAAAACAAAAGGAACGAATTTATCGAGTTTTTCGAAGCCTCCGTATCCGTAAAAAAAATTGACAACATGCCCAAAAGTGATAGAATTATCATTATGAAAAGATTTTTTACACTTTCCATCGCGATATCATCCATCATCTTGGCTCTTTTTACAAGCTGCACAAAGAAAGCTCCTAAGGACGACAAGGAAATCACCCTCGTCATGGCGGAAGTAAATCCTATCGACACCGTAGCCGGAAAAATGGATGAGGCTTTCAAGAACAAGGTAGAAGAACTTTCAAACGGAAAAATAAAAATTGACCTTCATTGCTCAGGGGTTCTGGGCGACGAAAAGCATGTCATGAGCACCATAATGGGAGAGAACAGCTCGATCCATCTCATACGAGGTCCAGCAAACCTATCTTCATATTCGGGCGGAAAGAGCGTAAAATCATCGCTTCTGTCAATTCCATACACTTTCAAGAACGATGCGCATTTCTGGAAATTCGCAAGCTCTTCTCTCGCGCAGGAGATTCTGGACGAGCCTTATAAATCAGGTCTCGGAGTAAAAGGACTCTTCTATGCAGAGGAAGGATTGAGGCACTATTTCTCGACATCAAAGATTGAGAATGTCAAGGACTTAAAGCAGAAAAAGATGCGCGTTTCAGGTGCCGTTCTGACAGGGCTTGCAAACGCATTCGAATCGGTTCCGGTCGAAGTAAAGTTCACGGATCTTTATGCGGCTTTCCAGACAGGCCGGGTCGAAGTCGCAGAGCAGCCGCTGTCAAACTACCTTTCAAATTCTTTCAATGTGGTCGCACCATATCTGATTCTCGACGGTCACATGCTCGGTGCAATCTCGGTAATGATCAATGCGCAGTGCTGGGATTCGCTCTCAGAAAACCAGAAGCGGATCTTGCAGGAAGCAGGAAGCTACGCATCCCAATACTGCAGGACGATCACGGCGGAGCTGAACGCAGAGACTTTAAAGACTCTCAAAGATTCCGGCGTAACGATCACGGAAGTCTCGAACACGAAGGAATGGCAGGACGCCTGCTCACAGATGCGACAGGAATCAGCTCAGGTCGACCTTGATTTATATCAGAAAATTCTTGCCATGGCAGATTAATGGAAGATTGCAACAGTCTAATTTGACAGCAAAATAAAGACTACATATAATATTTCTTATGAAGAAATTGGTTTTTACGATTTTTGCTGTCTCATTGGGATTCACTATCCTTTCTTGCAAGCGCTCAAAAACTTTGGAGCTTGTAATGGCAGAATCAAATCCGAGCGACACCATTTCTGCAAAATCAGACGCAATCTTTGTAAAAGCGGTCGAAGAACTTTCCGGCGGAACGATAAAAATAAACCTGTTCACAGATTCTCTTCTGGGCGACAATTCCACAGTTCTTAACGAGATGACAAAAAAAGAAAGCGGCATTCACCTTGCAAGCATGTCCACTAGCGCAATCGCCCGCTACGAATGCCCGAAAACAAAGCTTCTAGACGTTCCCTACACTTTCAAGGACCGAACTCATTTCTGGAATTTCGCGGAATCTGAAACCGCAAAACAAATCCTCGACGAACCATACGTCAACGGGACAGGCATAAAAGGACTTTTCTTTACCGAAGAAGGACTCAGGCACTTTTTCTCGACGACAAAAATAAGCGACATCAGAGACTTGAAAGGCAAAAAAATCAGAATTGCGGGAAAATCGCTGCTGGAAGAAATAATAAAAGCTCTTGGCGGAAAGCCGATTTCAATCAAATTTTCAGTCTTGTATTCCGCGCTTCAGGTCGGAGATGTTGACGTTGCTGAGCAGCCGATCGTAAACTATTACTCAAACAACTTCAACAAGATTGCGCCGTTCGTTTTTTTGGACGGCCATCAGTTCGGAATACGTGAAATCATAATAACTTCCCAGCTCTGGGATTCTTTATCAGCAAAACAAAAGCAGATTTTCATCGAGGCAGGGTTACGGACGCAGGAATACTGCAAAAGTTTCTCGAATACGATGGAAAATCTTGCAATAGTGGAGCTTATAAAAGAAGGGGCCGAATTCACTCAAATCGAGGACATAACTCCATTGAGAGAGCTATGTGCCGATGTCATAAAAAATGCTATAAGCGGTTATACCGAAACCTATAATGAAATCATCAATTTTGCGGACTGACATGACTATGGATAAAAAGAAAAGCTCCATCACAGGCATTAAAATTAAGGTTCTCGGCATTTTCTTCGTTGCGGTAACGATGCTAGTATTCTGCTTCATCCTTTTCGTCTCAAACACGGTAAGCAAGCGTTTTTATGCGGTAAAAGATGCCAACAACAAATTCATAATCTGTGAGCAATGCTCAAAACTTATCGAAGAAAGCGCAGATTATTTGACGGAGCAGGCACGTCTCTTCGTCGCCACAAACAATGAAGAATACGCAAGGGCATACTTTAAAGAAATAAACGAGACAAAAAGCAAGCAGAAAGCTCTTGAAACACTCAAGCAGGTATGCTCGGAAAAAGATCTTGCCTTGCAGCGGCTGAGCGTCACCATCGAGCAGAGCAAAAGCCTCATCAACATGGAGCTTTATGCGATACGGCTCGCCTACAAAGCAATCGGCGAAAAAAATCTGCCTGCAGAAATCGCGGACATTCAGATAAAGGAACTCGACGAGAAACTTTCGAAGGACAAACTGAGGGAGGCCGCACTGAATTCTCTCTTTGGGGAAGGTTACCTGCTCTATAAGAAGCGCATAACCGAAAATTGCAAAATCACGATCGAGGCAATTGAGCATCAGATTCAGGACGACCTTTCAAACAACGGCAAGGAGCTTGGAGAAAACATCACACTCCTGAGAATTTTGTTTTTCGCGCTGCTCGTCATAAACGTACTTCTGTTCATAGTATTCGCATACCTGATACTCTACCCGCTTGACCGCTTCCGTGAATCAATCAGGAATGATGAAAAGCTGAAGGTTATCGGTTCCCTTGAGTTCAAGCAGCTCGCGGAAAGCTACAACGAAATTTACAATATAAAGGCTCAGAACGAAAAATCTCTTCTGGAAAAAGCTGAATACGACGTTCTGACCGGTCTGCTCAACCGACGAGCGTTCGACCAGATATGCCAGCTGTCGGCAGAAAAAGCCGAGCCGATTGCGCTCCTGCTAATCGACCTTGACAACTTCAAACATATAAATGACACGTACGGTCACACGGGAGGAGACACCGCGCTGCAGGAATTGGCACGAATTCTCCTTGAAACTTTCAGAACAAGCGACTACATTACAAGAATCGGTGGAGATGAATTCGCTGCGATTCTTCCGAACTGTACTCCAGCTGTCGGAAATTCAATAAAACGAAAAATTTTGAGCGTAAATGAAAAGCTCACAAATATAAAGGACAACATCTCTCCTGTTTCAGTAAGCGTAGGCGTTGCGTTCTCTGCGAATGGTTTTTCAGACGAACTCTTCAAGAATGCAGACAAGGCACTGTACATCGTAAAGGAACAGGGAAAGCGGGGTTGCGTAATTTACGAAGAGAACTATGCTGCAGAAAAGTGACTCACACATCTACATAATCGGAGCCGGATTCGCAGGTCAGATGATAGCACAGGACTTGCTGAGAAAAAAAGTATTCGGCACCGTAGCCGCCTTTCTTGATGACGACAAGGATGTCATCGGAACTCAAATCGAAGGAATTCCCGTACTCGGACCAATTTCAGAAGTCGTAAAAATCTTGCGCTCAGGACCAATCGACGAGGCAATAATAGCGATTCCGAGCGCGCCGACGGAAAAAATCCGCCAGATTTATGAGGACTTGAGCCAGGGGGGATTCTCGCACATAAGAATCCTGCCAAGCGTAAGCCAGATTGTTGACGGAAAAGCACACTTCGTTCAGGTGCGTGAAATAGACCCGCTCGACATTCTCGGACGCACGCCGGTAATAATTCCGCTGCACGAGAGTCTCCAATACCTGCGCGGAAAACGCGTCCTTATCACGGGAGCGGGCGGGTCAATCGGTTCGGAGCTTGCAAGGCAGCTTCTTTCTGGCGGAGCGGAACGTCTCTATCTGTTCGGACACGGTGAGAACTCAATCGTAAACATATACAGGGAGCTGATCGTCCTTCAGAATGAGGGAGTCGGAGAAAAAGCGACCATAGTCCCGATCATCGGCGACATGAAGGACAGGGAATACGTCAGCTACATCGTAAAGCAGACGCATGCCGACGTCATATTCCACTGCGCGGCATACAAACACGTTCCAATGATGGAAGAAAATCCGGTCGCGGTAATCGAAAACAATGTGTTCGGCACTAAAAATCTTCTCGATGCCGCCATCAAAAGCGGAGTCCAGAGATTCGTCCTTATCTCAACTGACAAGGCGGTTGCACCGGTCTCAATCTACGGCGTTAGCAAAATGCTCTCGGAAAAGCTGATTCTGCAGTATGCGAAACGGGCGGAATCCAGCCAGAAATTCATGTTCGTGAGGTTCGGAAACGTTCTCGGATCCCGAGGCTCGATACTTCCGCTGTTCCAGAATCAGATTAAAACAGGCGGTCCGGTGACAGTTACCGACGAAAAGATGGAGCGGTTCTTCATGACGATTCCGGAAGCGTGCTCGCTCGTACTCAAGACGGGCGGAGTCGGATCAAACGGCAAATCATATCTTCTGGACATGGGCGAGCCAATCAAAATCATCGATCTCGCCCGCCAAATCATAAAATTCTCTGGACTTGAGCCGGGAAAAGACATTGAAATCAAGATAATCGGAAGCAGAGAGGGAGAACGCGTCTACGAACCGCTGTGGCTTTCGGAAGAAGAGCCTAAGAAAACGGAGCACGAGAAGCTACTTGAGCTGAAGAACATAGAATTCGGGGACGAAAAACTTGATGCCCTGCTCGAACGGCTCGAGCCGATCTGCATGTTCCGCGGGGACAAAGAAAAATACCGAAACAAGGAAGAGCTGATCAGGATTCTGAGGGAAGCTGTTCCGACGCTCGATGAGTTTTACCGGACAATAAAGCAGGGAAAAACACGGACGCTGTAAGGAAAGGAGGCTGAGACAGACATGAAAGTTCCATTTTTTAAGCCAGAAATCGGCGAGGAAGAAAAAAAGGCGGTGCTTGAGGTCATGGACTCAGGCTGGCTCACTACGGGAAAAGTGACCCACGATTTTGAAAACGAATTCGCCGCATACGTCGGCTCAAAGCATGCCCTCGCCGTAAACTCAAACACAAACGGAATGATCATCGCGATGGAAGCTTGCGGAGTAAAAAGCGGAACTGCGGTCATCACAACCCCCTACACTTTCGTCTCAACGGCAGCAACGGCTGTTCACCTTGGGGCGGACGTTTATTTTGCCGACATCGAGGAAGATTCATACTCAATCAGCCCGGAAAAAATCGAAGAAATACTCAGAAAAGACGCTGAAAACGGTCACAAAGTCAGGGCAATAGTTCCTGTTCACATAGCCGGAAATCTCTGCGACATGAAAAAAATCCGCGCGCTGGCAGAAAAATACTCGCTTCCAGACCATAAAATCTACGTCATTGAGGATGCGGCTCATTCATTTCCGTCGAAGACAGCTGACGGATTCGCCGGAACGCTTGGGGACATAGGCGTGTTCTCTTTCTATGCGACAAAGACGATAACCACCGGCGAAGGCGGCATGATCACGACAGATGACGATGCGCTCGCAAAACGAATGGCCCAGATGAGGCTGCACGGAATGAACCGGGACGCATGGGACCGCTACACGAGCGACAAGGCGAGCTGGGAATACGACATCATCGCGCCGGGCTTCAAGGCGAACCTCCCGGACGTGCTCAGCGCAATCGGACGGGAACAGCTAAAGAAAGCGGAGCGTTTCCGCGAAAAACGCACGAAGGTCGTCGAAAAATACAACGAAGCTTTCAAGGACTGCGATTTTCTTACGATTCCGCCTGACGGAGAGGGAAACGCATGGCACCTCTACCTGATTCAGATAAAGCCGGAAAAGCTCGACTGCGACAGAAATCACTTCGCGAAGGAGCTGCAATCACTCGGAATCGGAATCTCCATGCACTTCATCGCAATCTTCAACTTTACGTTCTGGAAGGAAAAATACCCGGACTTTACGCCGGAAAAATTCCCGAACGCAGACAAACATTGCAGGAACACGATAACGCTTCCTCTGTGGCCGGACATGACCGATGAAATGACACGCACGGTCATCGACACGGTAAAGGAAATCGGGAACAGACACCATGTGCGCTAGAAAAACTTCAACCGCGGCGAAAAAAAAGCAGATTCTTGTCTCAGATGAATTCTACAGCGACATGAGCGCGGACGGAATGATTTTCGCAATGATTTTCAGAAGTCCGTTCCCCTATGGAAAGATAATCTCCGTGGGGCTGAGCGCAGACGAGAATTTTCCCGACGGCTATGATTTTTTCACATACAAGGACATTCCCGGCTGCAAAAAGATAAAGACTTTCGACACGGAATTCCCGGTATTTTGTGACGGCAATATCCGCTACAAAGGCGAGCCTATAGGAATACTGACAGGCCCTGACAAAAAATTGCTCAAGGAGCTTGTTGAGAAGATAAAAATCACCCTCGACCGCTCTTCAATATCACAAAAGCAGGAAGCTTTCTCAAACAAGTATGCAAAGCTCACGGTCTCGCCATACACAGGTCGCCCACTTTAGGACTCAGAAATGCTGAAGAATGAGGACAGCACAAAAATAAAACCATCGAAAAAGGGGCCGAACAGCACAAAGGAAATCTCCACAGGAGACGTGTCAAAAGTTTTCAACGACACCGAAAAGACAAAATTCATAATAGACGGCAACTGGGAAAGCGGCATTCAGAACAAGCCGAACCGGGAGACAAACGGCGCATTCTGCTTCAGCAAGAATGGTTTTCTTCATGTCTATGCCCCGAACCAGTGGATCACGCACCTCAGGAAATCGCTTTCAGAAGTCCTTGGCCTGGAAGACGAGAAAATCATAACCACGAGGACAAAAATTCAGGGAGAAAACGGAAATTCAATCTGGAAGAACAGCCTGATTTCTGTTCAGACAGCTCTCGCGGCCTTAAAAACAGGAAAACCAGTGATGATGATCCTTTCACGGGACGAGCAGAAGAATTTCATCACAAACGCTCCTCAAATGAGTTTCCACTACAAGACCGCGCTCGACGACACCGGAATGCTTCTTGCGATGGAAATTCACATTGAGATTGACATAGGAATCTACAATCCGTTCGCCCAGGAAATTTTGGAGCGGATAATGATAGCAAGCACGGGTGTTTACAAAACTGAAAATCTCAAAATCAAGGGAAAGATTTTTTGCTCGAACAATCCGCCGACGGCATTGAATTTCTCGACAATTGATTCAAGGGCTTTCTTTGCGCTGGAGAATCAAATCCAAAAGATATCAGAAAAAACAGGGTTCTCCCCTCTTGAGCTACGGCTTAAGAATCAGAACACAAAAGGTTTGTCATCAAAAAACAATGACATGCCTTTCTTCCACGAACTTAAATACACGAAGCAGGTGCTCGAGGCCGTATGTAAAAAGAGCGATTTCAACAGAAAGTCTGCCGTGTACAGACTTTCGGAAAAGACACGCTTTGAAGACAGCGGGAAATTCGCAGCTCCAAGGCGGGGAATCGGACTTGCCTGCGCATTCGAGGGATGCGGATTCTTCGGGACGACTTTCAAAATCAAGAATACAAATGTTCAGATAACGCTGACGGAGGACAAAAAACTTGTGGTGAACACAATCCCGCCGTCGAACTCAATAAAAGAAATCTGGACAAAAATAATAACGGAAGAGCTGGGGCTTGAAAAAAAGAACATAGTCTTTGAAATATCTGACACCGACAAAAAAGAAAAGAACTCTCGGTACACAACCCCGGAAACTCTTCTCGGAAGCATCAGCATAAAGACCGACCTTTTGAAAAAATGCGTCGCCGCAATAAAAAAGCAAAAAGATGACAAGCTTCCGCTGACAGTAAAGAAATCGCTGAGCAACGCAAAAATGAAGCAGTGGAACAACGCCACGTTCTCAGGGATTCCGTTCTTCAACACATCGTTTGCGGCATGCACGGTTGAAACTGAGCTGGATGAGTGCACGTACCGGGAAAACATCCTGAAAATCTGCGTCGTTGTGGACGGAGGAAAAATCCTGCACGTGAAAGCCGCTGAGAACGTCATAAAAACATCGATTCAAAAAACACTTGCCCTGCTCATGGAAGAGGAAGTCTTGAAATGCCCGGAAATATCGGTTCAGTTCGTGCAATCAGAAGAGGAGCCGAAGCAGATCGGGCACATAGTCGCGTCCATTCTTCCTCCCGCATTCACCGCGGCGCTCTCACAGGCGCTGACAGATACTGTAACATCGCTCCCGCTAAAAACGGATTCTCTTTTTAAGATTTACGAACCGGAGGCATAGAAATGAAAATCTCCCTGACCATAAACGGCGAAAAAACGATAATCGATGCAGCGCCAGACGAAAAGCTTCTCGACATTCTGCGCGAGCGCGGATTAATCTCCGTAAAAAAAGGCTGCGAAAAGGGAAAATGCGGTTCGTGCACCGTGCTTCTCGGCGGCGATCCAATTCCAAGCTGTCTGGTTCCGATCGGGACTGTGCGAGAGAATTCCATAATCACGCTGGAGCAGTTCTTAAAGACAAAGGCAGGAGCTGACATAGCAAAAGGTTTTGCCCAGGCAGGGATAAATCTCTGCGGATACTGCAATTCAGCCCGTTTTTTCATGACCTACAGCCTTTTGGAGCGCAGCTACCGCCCGACACAGGAAGAACTGAACGAACTTGCGAACGCAATAAACTGCACATGCACGGACTCCAGGACGTTCATAAACGGAGTTCTGTATGCGACGGCAATAAGACACCAAAGCGAGGCCCGAAAAGATGTCTAAGGAACAGTCTGAAAAAAAACTCAAATACAAGAATTTCATATACGCAAAGACTCTTAGCGATGTTTTCTACCAGATA
>CAMVSS010000056.1 GCA_947170195.1 uncultured Treponema sp.
GCTCGCGGTTCAGGCATAGCCTTCACCGAGACTCGTCTACAAACTCGTCTCACGAGTTTGTTCGCCTATCGGCGACCGACTCCCTAGGAAGCCTTTCCCTTTCCCTCTTATTCCTTATGGTACCTGTACGCCCCTTCAATCGCGTGAATCAGGTCTACTATCAGCGAATTGTAGTGGACTTTCACGTTGTAAAGCTTAGCCTGCTCGACGATTGCACCGTTGATTGCGTCGATTTCGGTCAGGCGGCAGTTCATTACGTCCTGGCTCATTGATGAATAGCCTTTTCCGGCGTCTTCGCACACATGATGAACCATGTTGAGCACTTCCCGGTATGAAAAATGGGTCCCGTCGGCTTCGGCTACGTCTACTGCCTCACAAATCATTTTTTCTGCGAAGTCCCAGGCGTACTTGTTTTCTATCATTGAGCCGATTGGTGCTCGCGTGATTGCCGTGAATGTATTGATTGAAAGGTTTACGAAAAGCTTGCTCCAGATTACCCGCTGAATGTCGTTCGTTTTTTCGACCTTAAAGCCGCATTCTTCGAGGATTGACTGGATTTTGTCGAGGTTCTTGTTGTTTTCGAGATTGCTTCCGATTGTCGTTTCGCCGCTTCCGCTGTGTCGGACTTTTCCGCCGCCCATGTTTACGGAATTGTGCTTGCTTGTTCCGATGATGATGTTCTTTTTGTTGACGTATTTTGCGATTTTGCGGTCATTTCCGGCACCGTTCTGAAGTGTCATTACGAGGGTTTTATCGCCAAAAAGTTTTTTATTGTCACGAAGAGCGTCTTCGGTGAAGGTTGACTTTACGAAAACGACGACCAGATCCGCAGCTTCCTTGTATTCGCCGGAAATGCAGGCCTTTACGTTCTTGAAATTTTCTTCCCTGCCGTCTTCCTCTAGGACTGTTATTCCGTTCTGATTAATTGCTTCAACCTGCTTGTCATAGCTATCCAGCATGACAACTTCATTCTTGCGGCTCAAATATGCGCCGTACAGACAGCCCATCGCTCCAGCACCGATGATAACAATTTTCATTTTAAATAGCCTCCAAAAAGGCAGCAGATTCAGACAAAACGCTGCCGACTAATCAGTATAGCACCACCGGAAAAAGATTGGTTAAAAATATTAGAATTTTAAATAGATTGATCACAGAGGAAGTTTCAAAAGTAACAAAGTTTTGAAACTCCCTCTATACACTTTCTCTACAGAGAATCCCAACGTTTTTTCATTCTTGAAGCCAAGTCCATCATTTTAGCCTCAAAAAAACGCTTCCTAAAAAAATCGATGACACAACAGATTGTAAAAACGCTCACAATGTCAATAAAAGCTAATAAAGGAAAATATATTGATGAAAACTGTACCGCACTGACTCTTAAAATGCCTTTCCAGATTAGAATCCTGCCTACTTGAGAATCATGTATCAGGTAAACGCCGAACATTAATGAAGCCAACTTATTTATGAAAGCATTGCTGTTTATTGAAATTCCCGCAAATAACGAGAAGAGGCTCCATGCGCATAACGGCACTAAAAAAACAGCCTGCAGTCCACCCAATAAAACAACGCCCAGAGAATCAAAGTCTTTATTGAAGAAAGAAAAACTCAAGTACGAATACAGACACCAGGTTGCTAAAATAACGCATATATGGAAAAACCATTTGTGAGGTTTATCGGATAAAAATTTTCGATAGTAAGCTCCCATCAAATAAAAAAGCACTGCACGCACAACAGGAGAAAAAGGTCCGTCATAAATCAACTGAGGCGTATAGGCCAGCAACCAGAACAATATAATCACGATTACAAAACGTCGTTTACTTAAGCCAGACACCAGCGAATTAAGTAATGGAGCGATAATCACAAGCAAGATGTATACAGTAACAAACCACCAGTTTGTAATTGAAAATGGAATAAAAATCTGGTTGAATAATATATACGTTTTCTCAGATTGGTTATAAACCTTAAAACCAAGATCAGCTCCCAAATAATGCTCGCAAATAATCACTGCAAAAAAAACTGCAAAAAAGAAAAAGCAATAGAATACAGATTCAAGAAAAACTTTTTTTATCGACGCATGTTTTTTCTCAACAAGAAAATAACCGCTCAGCATAAAAAAGAGTGCTACACCTATACCCCCCCCCGGTATAAAAAGCGATGCCAGCAATCTATTTACAGAATTTCCTATAGACCATGCTTTATAAGCAAATTCCGGTTCCAAGATATGCTGCACTCCATGCGCATATAAGTGACTTGCAACAATCATCAACATTGCAATAATACGCATTAACTCAAAATTACTTTTTCTTTCTGACCCCATTATTTGTATATTTGTAGACATAACTTTTTACCTCTATTTTATACTTTCCTAGTCACAAATGTAATTATATCATTTTAGCCACTTACGTCTATCTGACTCTTATTGTTTGCAAAATTGCTTAAACTTCGAAACCTCAACGCATCCAAATGAAGAAAGCACTGCGATATTATCAATCAACTGCTAGGTTAAATTTATCCATTGCACATTGCTATTTTCATTTTTTATTTTTTTAAACAAATCTTGTAGATTTTTATTACTGGCAAAGTTAGGAAAAGGTACTATTATTTGTTTTGAACCATTATCATTTGTCTTTATCTGAACATAATATCTTGAATGTTGACCTCCCCGTCCAGTTGGTGCCCAAACAAATTTGCGCTCAATCCTCTCAATATCTGAATATTCGATTTTTTCTGAACCGGCAACACTTCTCACAACAAAATGAGTGTCATCATAAAAAATGCACTCATAAAACTCAACAAAAATCGAAAATGAAAATAACAGTATAGAACCACACGCTATAAAAATAGACAGAAGTCCATAGTGATTCAGACATATCAAAAAAAGAACAAAGACAGAAAGTAAAAAACATGCCACGTCAAAAATAATCCGAGCAATATTTTCTTTTTCCATGTAAATTTTGTTCATGGTTACGCCCCATAACAATACGATGATATGACTCCAAATGTCTTTTTTATTTACAGTTCAGAGAAAGAAATTAAATTATTTTCTTCGATTGCCAGAGGCAGTACCATGGATTCATTTATGTCAAGACTTACATTTTTATAATTTTCTTCACGAATATCCTTGTAGTACGCTTCAGAATTACTCAGATCACCGTATTCTTCTTTATAAAAGGAAATTATAACAGAATAATTTTTTAATTTATAAGTTCCATAATATTTGTCGTTATATTTTTTCCATCCTTCGCCCCAAGGCTGATAAATTACAAAATCTTCATTTACAAATTTAAATGAATTTCCACTTGAGGGGCCACCAACTAAGTTTATTTCCTTTCCTAAAACTGTTTTCTTGTTGTTTCCATTGTTGAAGCAATCAATTACTTTTTGCTTCATTTTTGGATTTGATTTGAAAAAAGAAAATAAATCTTCATCTTTCATTATATGGTCAATATATGGATAACCGGATTTTATTGCTTTTATGAGAAATTCCTTAGTTTCCTTGTTTTTACCCAAAAGGGAATAACAACATGCAATGTTATACAACGAAAAATACCTTGTTTTGTAGTTTTGTGAAGTATCTTCAAAAGGGACATTAAAAACAGGACTGTCGTTTACAAAGGCGAATGCAACCAATACTTCTTTATAATTGTAAATTGCATCTTCATATTTTTTTAAGTCATAATTTCTTTCGGCCTTGTTATATGTGTTAGTAATGAATTCCTGATATTCATTTTTATCCAATACAAAGCAATAGTCCAAAACAGAAGGTTTAGCATATTTTTTACGCAGTTCTGGATTCAAACTTAAATCATATATAGACGGATTTTTATTACACGAAAAAAGCATGAAAGAGAAAAAAATCAAACTAAAAGAAAAAATTTTTCTGTTCTTTAATGAAATTGCGCTCCTTACAAGAAGCCAAATAATGGAAATAAATATAATCATCTGCAAATATGTAATTTCTTCTTTCAGAACTGCAAGAATTATCTACTATTATAGCAACATCTTTCTAAGTTTTTAATATTATTCTATTATTTCCTCATGCTGATTTTTGCTTCCGGCAGGACTGATATTCCCGCATTTTACTCACAATGGTTCGTAAACAGAATTCATGCCGGATTCGTCGATGTCAGAAATCCGTATTACAACGAGCAGGTTACCCGCTATAAGCTCGACCCAAAAACTGTGGACTGCATCATCTTCTGCACAAAAAATCCGGCTCCCATAATTCAGCACCTGGATGCCTTTAAAGATTTCGGGCTTTATTTTTTCGTCACGATTACTCCGTATGGCACGGAAATAGAGCCTAACGTCCCGGACAAGGATAGTGTCATCGAGTCCTTTAAGGAAGTTTCATTAAAAATCGGAAAAGAAAAGATGTGCTGGCGGTATGACCCGATTTTCATCAACGAGACATACACGGTTGCGACCCACATCCGCCGTTTCAAGGAAATGTGTGCAAAGCTCGCCCCGTACACATCAAGATGCATAATCAGCTTCATAGATTTATATGCAAAGACAAAGAAGAATTTTCCCGACGCAAAGGAAGTCTCCGAATCTGACCAGAAATTTCTGGCGGGTGCGCTCTCTGGCATAGCCCGGCAGTTCGGCATGACGATAGAAACCTGCGCCGAAAAACTCGACTTGTCGGCCCAGGGAGTAAAGGCTGGCGGCTGTGTCTCAAAGAAAATCATCGAGCAGGCAGCCGGCATCCGCATGTTGAACGTAAAAAGTCAGCACCTCAGGCAGCACTGTCTCTGTCTCCCGATGCGCGACATCGCCTACTACAATTGCTGTCCGCACCTGTGCAAATATTGTTACGCAAACTACGACGAAAAGCTGGTCAGAAAAAACTTCGCTCAACACGATCCCGAATCCAGCTTTTTGATTGGTAATTCCCGCCCAGGAGACATCTTAAAAATCGCGAAGCAGGAATCCTTCCGCGACCCGCAGCTGGTACTGTTTTAGTCTGCGGCAGACCCGCAAAACCACGTGCCTCACCATTTCTGGCAGATCTTCTCGTACTCCCTAAACATATTGTCTGCAAGGCACTGACCGTAAAAATTGTAAACAATCGTCTTGTCCGTATTCTCACTTTCAAACGAACCTGTAAAAGTGTCTTTTCTATCAAAGTTTATGATTTTTCTTTCAACAAGTTTTTTCTGCGCTGTATCATAAATGCATAGCGCATATCTCACATGAGCAACAAACGCTGTTTTTGGTTTTGTAACCAACGGAACAAGGCACGCAAGTCCCAGAACAATACCCGCGCCGCTCAAAACGACTTCAGCTTTTTCCTCTCCGGAAAGATTCTTAAATCCCGAATCACAAACGGTGAGAGCACCTAAAATACCACCTGACAAAAGAATACCACCGGCGCTCGAAAAAGATTTTTGAATGCGACCTGTATCCATCCAGCCAAGATGCGACTCAAGGACATCAATAAAAGTGACATACCGATGATTTCCCTTATAAACGACCAGATCCTGCGGGGTAAAATCCCCAAAATACAAAACTGTCTCGTCTGCTGCGATTTTGTTTTCCTCAAGCAAAGTCGGAAAACGTTTCATCGGCTTCGAATCCCTAAAATCACGCCAATATTCATAGCCGGACGCATATTTTGCATCATGTATCTCAGATGCGCCAATCAGTTCCATCAGAAAGGAATCTTCATCAGCTGCAGACGCGCAAACTGAAAGCAAGTTGATGTTTGACTTGAATCCGATAAAATCAAAATGCGTGTCCTCATTTTTTTCCTCTTCGGTCGTCGTAAGAGGTGTTTCGTAATCTTCCTTGGCAGGAACATCCTTTATCGGGGTGGACGCGCAGGAAATAAAATGGGAAGCCGTAAAAACAATCCCAAGAAGGAATATCAAAAACTTATCTGTCACATTCTTTTTCATAATACTCTACTCCCCGTCATCAAATATATCTGAAATTTTGCCATCGAAATAATCGAAGTTCCGTTTGACGAGCATCTCATCATCAGGATTTATATTTAAGTCGAATTCTTTCCGAATTTTTCTTACCATCGGGAACCTCAGGAAAAACGGTGCGTCCGCGATTTCTTTTTCCAGCTTGGCCTTTGAATAGCACAGAATTATCATGTTGATTTTTCTTACCTGGTCAGGCGCGCTAATTCCATTTTTCTCTAAGATTTTTTCAACTTCTTCCTTGCCGATTACGTTCACCATGTCATCAAGGCTCATGTCGTCATCCGTACATCCGTAAGAACGCAATGATTCACTAATGGCACTAAAATTATCAGCAAAAGCCATTACGTCTTTTTCCGTAATCTGAGCGGACGGCGGAACCATACATGATTTTTTATCTTTTGCAAATGCAGTTCCAGCGGCAACGAACGCCAACAAAACAGCAAAAAATCTGAATATCACTCTTTGCATTTCGGAACCTCCATGACGAACGCCTTGGTGAATCTGGGAACTCCAAGATCCAGATAAAGTTTTCCTCCGTGAAGCTGAACTTCCTTGCGCGATATCGCAAGCCCCAGCCCGGAGTTTTTCCCGGCTGTGCGCGCCTCATTACCCGAAACGAACGGAGTAAAGATTTTTTCCGCATCAGCCTCTGCAATTTCATTTCCCGTATCGGCAATTATCAGGCGCAGTGATTTTTTGTCCTCGATAATTTTTACAAGCACTTCCGTCCCTGCCGGATTGTGAGAAATCGCATTTGAAATAAGATTTCCAACAGCACGGGAAAGCTCGGTCTTGTCCGCCATTACAAAGAGATTTTTCTCCGGGATTTCCACGCTAAGATTCATCCCATGAGACTCAAAATCCGTGTAAAAACCTGCGGAAATGTTCCGTATAAACTTGCAGAAATCGGTTTTTTCCATATGCAGAGAATAATTTGCCGCCCCAAGTTTTGAATACGAAAGCATTGATTCCAGAAGAACATTCATCTGAACGGCTTTGTCATGAATCGTGCCCAAAACGTCATCCTGTTTTTCAAGCGGAATTTTTCGGTCTATGAGCGATGAGGCAAATCCGACCACGCTCGTAAGCGGAGTCTTTAAGTCGTGGGCAAGGCTCGCATACATTATGCGCTGTTCCTCCGCCTGCTGTTTCGCTTCTTTTGCAACCGCTTTTTTTACGAAGCGATAAAAACAGAATGCCGCCAGCACGAAAAACAATATGTTCAGCGTAAAAAATATGCCGAAAGCAAACGCCCATCCGCCCGTATCTTTTTGACCGAGATAGGAATTCGTAAAAAATTCAAAAGTGCTGTCCAATGCAGACACGGCGACCTGCAATAAAAAGGCAAAAAGGATGAAATACCAGACTATTTTTCTTCGGAGATGTTTCATAGTTTTCCTCCGTCGTCGCATTCAAAACGGTAGCCAAGACCGCGAATGTTAGTGATTTTTGCGTTAGTGATTTTCTCGCGGAGATGGCTGAGCGTAACCCTGACTGTGTTGTCGTCCACAACCTCAGCATCCCCCCAGCCGCGCTCATAAATCTGTTCGAGCGTAAAGACGCGCCTCGGTTCGGTCATGAACATTTCGAGCACGGCAAACTCTATTTTTGTCAGGTCATGGGTGTTTTTTCCGTCCGACACGGTACATTCATTCCGATTCAGAACAAGATTTCCGACCGTAAGCAAGGATTTGTCATCAGCTCCAGCCGCACTGCCCGCCGTTTTTCCATCGCCAGCTCCCGCGCCCGCAATTCCGCCAAGCGCATTCATTCTTCTGAGCTGTGCTTTCACTTTCGCAACTACTTCCAGCGGTTCAAACGGCTTCGGAATGTAATCATCAGCTCCGAGATCCAGCCCGAGAATTCTGTCCGAAACCTGAGTCTTCGCAGAAATCACAAGGAGCGGAATCATGTTCTTCCCCGTCGATGAATTTCCGCGTACGCATTTTATGACTTCATAACCGTTCATCTGAGGCATCATTATATCCACGATCAGCAGGTCGATTTTTTCCCTTGCAAAAATCTCTGTCGCCTGTTTTCCGTCAAACGCCTCAAGGACAGTATACCCTTCCGCCTCAAGATAAATTTTCAACAGCGAAACAATTTCCTTTTCATCATCAGCAATAAGTATCTTTGACATCAGCAGCTCCAGAAGTTATAGAATTGAAAAAATATGATGAAAAATGCCGCATAACAGCTTATAAACGCATAAAACACCCTCTTCTTCCATATTAAGTATAAGCCATTCACAATCGAGAATAAACAAAGAATTCCAGCAAGAATGGCCGAAAAAATGGCGAATGGCTTTACGAGCACCGTTGTTTCGGAAAAGAGCATTTTCACCAGAATTATGACTATCATGTCCTGTGCGACAAGCGACACGACGGAAAGAACCTTTTTCTTTGTCAGAGCCAGCGGCTGTTTTTTCACGCGCCTTATGATCAGCCGAACCAGCTTTACGATCAGAATTACGGCGCAAACAAGGGCGAACAAGAACATGAGGACAATAATCAGGGCAATAGGCACAAAGAATGGATCGCGTACATAGTCGCAGCTCATCATCTCAAGCATAGGTCGTCCCTTCTTATTATGGCTCAAGCACATCAGCACCGTCATGCCGTTTCCGTTGTCCAATATGTAGCGGTTGCTGCCCTTGTATGTGAGGCTTCCCTGAAATCCCACTTTGAATACGTCCGGATTTTCCGTTCTAAAGACCGGGAAGAAAAATGTATACTGGGCAAACTTAAGAAAGCCTTTTTTGAATGAACGGCTCATCGTGTAAAAACCGCTGATATCATCGCTCCGATCCGATTCAACCGAGGGAATGTCAGATTTCAAATCAGATTCCAGAAAAGAAAAATCCGCGTGGCCAAAAACGAGTTCCGGCAAGCCATAGCAAAACACGCTCTCACCGCACTCATTCGCCATAACAACGATTCCTTCCTCATCCACGGGATCAAAAAGCAGTTCCGCAGTGCATCCGTTTGTATTTCCGCCGTGGCCCACCAGCAGCTTCGAATAAGCAGCCGTCCACATTCCATGGCAGTTTTTCGGAATGCCGGAATCACCAAAATACGATGTCGCCGAAAGAAATTCCCTGTGTGTTTCCGCGCTCTTAAAAAGCTTGGAATCAGGGGTTGCAAGAGCCTTTGCAAAAATCATCATGTCAGGAAGCGGACTGATTACGGCTCCAGCCGGGTACACCTCTACATAGCTGACATTAGTGCCATAATCCTTACGCCCCTCCGAATTTATGACGTATGTTTTTAGAAGCTCTCGGTTTTCTTTTGCCCACTGATTATCAGAATGGGTTGCCGAAACCGCAGTATGATTCATTCCGAGCGGCTCCAGAATTTTTTTATGAACGTAGTCCGCGTAATCCATTCCGCTAATGCGCTCGACGATGTAGGCGGCAAGAGATGTGCTCCAGTTCGAATATGCGGTCGTTTCCCCAGGTCTGTAAGTCTGTTTTGGCTGCAAAAAACGCAAAGTCTGCTCAAGAGATTTTATATCGCTTTCTTTTGCGTTTTCATTCTGATAGACGCATTCCTGAAATCCACCAGTATGGTTCATCAGGTGAATCATCGTAATCTTGTCATCAAAAGAAAAATCTTTCAGAAATCCGGCAGGAAGATATTCCCTGATATCCGTGTCAAAATTGATTTTTCCTTCCTCGAAAAGCTGCATCGCGCTCACCCAAACGAAAAGTTTTGAAATCGAGCCCCATTCATAGACAGTCTGAGAATCCGCGCGAAGTCCAGCATCTATATCTGCATGGCCAAAATAACCTTCATACACAGTCTCGCTGCCTTTAAACACGCCCACAGCAACGGAAGCAAGCCCGTCTTTTTTATCTTCAACGTACTCGGAAATTCTTGCCGAAAGCAAAGCTGGATCATCAAGCAAGGAAGTTTGTGACGATAGAAATCCCTGCGAAACAAAAATCATGACGAAAAATGCCGTCAGTCTGGAATAAAATCGAAATCCTGCCATATTATTTCTTCTCCATTTTGTTAAAAATTTGATATGTGATTAAAAATAGAATTACTATAAAAAATATCGCGCCAGAAAAGGCGGTCATCATCTGAAAGGAAAATCCTTTCGACCCCGGATCTGCTCCGCACAACATAAAAAGCTGCACGAACGGAAAGAATTTACCAGGTACTGAAACTTCCGCACCGACAGCCTGAATGACAGCTTCCGTTCCGCTCCAGCACACCAAAAGCAAAATCAGGTTCACTATGCACGACATCCCCTCACTTCGCACAACAAAACACAGCGGAAAAACAATGCTGAATGCAGATGCGCTCACAAAAGCGTAAACAAATGCCAAAATCAGCAGATGAACGACTTCAATTCCACCAGCACTTCCGCCCAAAACAAAGCTTCCGATCCCGAACAAAAGAATCGACGGAATAAACACGCACAAGAAAATCGCGGAAAAATATGCGAGCAGTTCCGTAAACACAACGGAAAAAACGCTGTTTCCGCTCATTATCGCCACGGACAAAAATCTGCCCTGAATATCACGGGTAACGCAGATTGCAGCGTACAATCCCGCCACCAGCACAAGAACCGAAGCTACGCGCGAACACGTCTCAAAAAGGAGCTGCCCGGCTGATTCCAGCCCGTCCCCAAAACTCACAGGAAGATAGCAGACCGCAACTGTAAGACATATCGCCGCGAGCACATAAAACGGAACCGTACGAATGATTCGCCGAGTCTTCCATAAAATCATGTTAGTCATTTTTTCCCTCCTTACTAAGCTTCGCGTTAGCGACGTGCGCGGAAGCAACGGATAGCGAGTTATTGCCCGCGAACAGAGAAATGTAATAATCCTCAAGCGAAAGTCCGCTATCAAGGACTTCGCCGGCACTCACCGCAGAAAGAATCTTTCCGCCGCTTATAAAAATATAATCTGTAGCAAGTTCCTGAAGTTCAGAAAGGATGTGGCTTGAAAGCAAGATTGTGATGCCGTCGCTTTCCCGAAGTGACTGGAGCAATTTACGAACCGCAATCATGCCGAGCGGATCAAGACCGTTTACCGGCTCATCCAAAATCAAAAGTTCCGGGGACGAAACCAATGTTGACGCAATTCCAAGGCGCTGCTTCATTCCAAGCGAAAAATCACGGAGCCGCTTGCTGCCGGTAGAATCCAGACCGGTACGCGCAAGAATCTGCGGAATATTTGAGAAATCGCGAATGCCATAGGACAGGCAGTAAAGCTTGAGGTTCTCAACCGCATCAAGAGAATCGTCAAAAACAGGATGTTCTATCATGCATCCCGTACGTTTCCTGTTGCGAGCCAACTCCTTCCTGCCGGTTTCGCCAAACAGCTCGACCGTGCCCGAATCAGCATCCGTAAGCCCGGTAATAATCCGCAGCGTGGTAGTTTTTCCAGCCCCGTTTTCACCGACAAAACCATAGATATGCCCCCGCTCAATGCCGAACGAAATATCGTCGAGCACAAGCTGATTGCGATAGTGTTTAGAAATGTTTTTAAGTTCAAGAAGTTTCTCTCTCATACCGCAAGTATAGGAGCGATGCATTATCTGAAAAATCGAAAAGTATTAAATGAACGTTAAATTTTCAAAAAAGTGATTTTTTAAGGAGAAGCCAAACTATCCTGCTAAGGGGCACCTTGAAAATAGCAAGAGTTTGCCAGTTGCAATGCAACCGCACATCGCTTTTCAGAGTTAGTTCAAAAAAACTGAAGTTTTTCGAAGTTCCCTTAAGATTCAGAAACCCGATAATCCCAGTTATGCTTTGGATAGCGGCCTTTCATTTCCTTGCAGATTTCA
>CAMVSS010000057.1 GCA_947170195.1 uncultured Treponema sp.
ATCACATGAGATTACCCAGAAACAGTACGACAAGTTCCTCGCCGTTGATGACTACGTTGAAGAATTTTACGATGTTCGTGCCAGGATGCAAGATAAGACCAGTCACAACAGAACCCAACGCAACCATTCGTCCAACGCTCAAGTCCGTACCGGCAAGAAGAATAAGGCCCGCAACACCAAGAGCATAGAACATACGAGTAGAAGACTGCTCAAGAATCGTGAAGATATTCGGCAGTGTAAGCAGATTTCCCGCCTTGATAGCCGGAGCCACGATGATACAAACGATGAAGAAAATCAGGATGGCAATGTAAAGACCGTTATCGAGGAAGAATTTCGAAAGTTTGAAGTTGTTGATGTAATTCTTTATTCCGAGCTGGAAATCTTCTATAAAGTTACTGCGCTCATTGCGAAGCGAACGGTTAATCTGAACATGGTCTGTGAATGCCTGCTTTTTTGCATCACGACAACGCTCAATCTTTGTCTGAACATGATTTTTTGCGTCGAACAAAGCTGATTTAAGCTCGTATTCAGCAGTTTTTTTATCAGCAGGAGTCTTTGCCGAAGAAATTCGGATTTTTCCTTCCGACTTGATTTTTGTAACAGCAGCAACATATTCAGATTTTGCCTCTGCAATCAGCTTGTTCTGCTCTTTTTCTACAGCCGCAATGTATTCAAACGCGACAGAATTTGCATAAACGAGCGCTTCTTTTGTAAGCTTTTTATCCTCGTCCTTGTTTTTTGCGGCAACAATCTTTGCATCTTCAATCTGTTCTTTGTAATCAGCAATCAGCTTCGGCTTTTCGGCAAACGGAATCATCGGATTCTTTTTTGCAGCCACAATCGCCTGTCGCATATCGATTACTTTGTTTACGCCATTCTCACGAAGGCCGCTCAGCGTATTCAGATAATCTTTTATCTTTTCATTTTCATACAGTGTCTTAATTTCTGCCATTTTTTACTCCAAGTCTTACAGATATTTGTCAGAAAGACGCAACAACGCTTCCTGATCCGTATTTTTTGTGTCTACAATTCCGGCAAGTCGATGATTTGACATAACCGCAATTCTGTTAGTAATTCCCAAAATCTCAGGCATCTCACTGGAAACAACGATAATTGTTTTTCCTTCTTTTGCCATCTGAATTATGAGCTGATAGATTTCATATTTTGCGCCGACATCAATACCTCGCGTCGGTTCATCAAGAAGAAATACATCAGGTTCGCGCTCAATCCACTTTCCGATGATTACTTTCTGCTGGTTTCCGCCGCTCAAAGCCGTAATCAGCTCGTCCGCAGAAACACATTTTGTGTGCATCTTTTTAATCTCTCGGTTTGCAGCATCGCGCATTTTTCTGTTGGAAAGGATTCCGAATGATTTGTATCTCTCAAGATTTGTGATACAGGTATTGAATTCGATCGTAGCTTTTCCGAACATACCGTTCAGTTTTCGCTCCTCGGTTACGAGAGCAAAATTGTAATTCATGGCATCTTTCGGGCTGTGGAAGCGAAGTTTTTGACCATTAAGAATAATTTCGCCGGTCGCAATTGTCCTGACACCAAAAATCGACTCAAGAAGTTCGCTTCGTCCGGCTCCAACAAGTCCGTAAAGACCAAAAATTTCGCCTTTTTTTACCGTAAACGAAATGTCCTCAAGGTGCGGATCATATTTTGTTGAAAGATTTCTGATTTCGAGATAATCCTCACCAGGAGTATTGTCAACATCCGGGAATCGTTTATCGAGCGAGCGACCAACCATCGCAGAAATCAGCTCTTCCATTGCGGATTCGCTTGTCGCTTTCTGATAAACCATGTTTCCGTCTCGAAGAACAGCAACTTCATCACAAATCTGAAAGATTTCGTCCATTTTGTGAGAAATATATACAAAAGAGACTCCCTTGTTCTTTAAGTCTCTGACAATTCCAAACAATTTATTAATTTCAGGCTCTGTAAGAGATGACGTAGGTTCATCCAAAACAATAATCTTTGCATTGTATGAAACGGCTTTTGCGATTTCCACCATCTGCCGCTGAGAAACAGACATCGTTCTCATTATAGTATTCGGATTTACACTCATACCCAACGATGAAAACAATTTGCTGCTTTCTCGGAACATTTTCTTTTCATCGATAACACCGAATCTTTTCGGATAGCGTCCTAAAAAAAGGTTGTCCATTACCGAACGGTCGAGACACTGATTCAATTCCTGATGAACCATTGCAACGCCATTTTCGAGTGCATCCTTAGGATTAGTAAAATCAATCGGCACTCCGTCCAAAAAAATCTGTCCTTCATCACGCGCATAAATTCCGAACAGACACTTCATCATGGTTGATTTTCCGGCACCATTTTCGCCCATCAGGCCTAAAACGCTGCCTTTTTTTACCGAAATATTGATTCCGTTCAGGACTTTGTTTTTTGCAAATGATTTGGAAAGATTTCTTATTTCAAGAACATTATTTTGCATTTTAAGTTCCTTATTAGATAAAAAGAGCCTGCAATGTCTCTGCAGGCTCTCTCTATTTTCCTGAGACTTTAATTTTCAAGAGTGCGGTTGAGTAGAGCAACCAGCAAACTCGTCAGGAGCTTCGAAAAATTGCAGAAAGCATATTTCCCGAAGCTCCATAAAATCTAAAGCTACGACTTTAGCTTAGTACTTAAGTTTATCAGTGTAGTTGCTTGCAGAATTTGTCTTAACCATGTTGATTGCATAAGCATCGAAGCTGTTCAAGTTTGTGAACTTGTCAAGACAAGAAGCCTCGTTCTGTCCGTCACCCTGAACGATTGTAAGGTCAAGGTTGAGGAGTGGAGCATAGTACTGCAAAGCAGGCAAGTAAGATGATGAGAGGAAGTTATCAGCAGAGTTGTAGATAGAAAGGATTACCTTCTTTTTCTCTGCATTTGTCTGTTTAATTCCCTTATCGCGTGAACCAGCTTTGTAATCCTGCCAGTTCTTTGAGTTAACACCTGCGTTCTGAGCGAGAAGAGCTTTTGTTGCAACGATGTAGTCAACTGGAGCAGAAATCTTGTTGCCGTAGCGGTCAGCTTCTGTGATACCCTTTGTATGAACAGCATCACCTGTCTCACCATCAAGAAGGTTGCGGATTACCTGCAACGTTGCAGTAGCCTGCGCATCAACGTTCTGAGAAACTGTACCAGTCATTTTTCCAGCACCAATAGCTTCGATTGCGTCTGCGTTTGCATCATATCCGAATACTGGAACTCCAGCAGGATAGTTAGAAGCCTGGAGACAGCCCATTGCCATACCGTCGTTGTTAGAAACTACCATATCGAGCTGTGTTCCGTATTTTGTTGCCCAACCGCCCATTGCGTCAGTTGCCGCGTTTGCATTCCATGTAGAACCATCGGTTCCTGTCATGTATTTTCCTTCAAGCTCTACAACTTTGAGTGTTTTTCCACCAATTTTTACAGAACCTTCTTTTACATTTCCTGCGTCATAAGAATCATTCCATGTTCCGAGGGCTACACGAATACCCTTAGTTCTTGCCTGTGAGTCGTTGTGTCCGGCATCACCCATACAAAGAACGTATCCCAAAACTCCGTCACCGTTCCTATCGATTTTTGAAGCATCCTGTTCTGCAAGCCAATCAACAATAAGGCTTCCCTGAACGGCACCGCCACCTGCGGCATCAAAACCAACGTAGAATGTCTTGTCATTCCAGTTCATTGCATCCATATCAACCTGTCCGTTTGTCGGATCAGAAGGCTGACGATTAAAAAAAACAAGCGGTTTGTCTTTGTTCAAAGTAACTGATGTTCCTGCATTCTTTGAACATCCCATGAAACCAACTGCAGCCATTGCAATAGCAGAAGCTGTCATCAGAGCTTTTTTCATAAAAAATTTTCCTCCTTTTTTTTACATAAAAGCGACTAATGTATCTATAATAAGTCCAATTTTTTTTGCCGTCAAATATTTATTAATTTTTTTTGTCAGTTTATATCGTTTTAATAAAAAAACAGTACTTTTTTATCAAAAAAAGAACATGAAGGTTTGCTTTTAAATTCATTTTGCACAATCTAATTTTTTGTGATATAATAACCTTACTATTTTTCTTAAAGAAGAGGAACTTAATGCTCAATTTTAACTATTACGCCCCGACCAAAGTCGTATTCGGAAAAGACACAGAAAAACAGGCGGGACAGCTCGTAAAAGAATTCGGAGGAACAAAGGTTCTCGTTCATTTCGGAGGAAATTCCGCAAAAAAATCAGGATTGCTCGACAAAGTTTTCAAATCGCTGAAAGACGCAGGAATAGAATACCTTGAGCTGGGCGGAGTAGTGCCGAACCCGCGACTGAGCCTCGTCCAGAAAGGAATTGAGCTTTGCAAAAAAGAAAATATTGATTTCATACTTGCTGTCGGTGGCGGTTCCGTCATCGACTCGGCAAAAGGAATCGCGATGGGAGCCACAACAGACACCCCAGTCTGGGATTTTTACCTCGGCAAGGCAAAGTCAACGAAATGTCTTCCGGTCGGAACGGTGCTCACAATCGCCGCGGCAGGAAGCGAAATGTCATGCTCAAGCGTCATAACAAACGAAGACGGAGACATCAAACGCGGACTCAACAACGACCTCTACCGCCCGAGATTTTCAATCATGAACCCGGAACTCACAATGACGCTCCCTGAATGGCAGACCTCTTCCGGCTGCGCGGACATCATGATGCACACAATGGAACGCTATTTCGCCGCAGACAAAGACCACTCGATGGTCGTTGACTCAATCGCCGTCGGAATCATGAAGACCGTCATCTATTACTCACGAATTCTCATAAAAAGACCTCAGGACTACACAGCCCGCGCAGAAATAATGTGGGCAGGAAGCCTCAGCCACAACACCCTCACCGGTCCGTTCGGAAACGGCGACTGGGCAACCCACCAGCTTGAACATGAACTGAGCGCGATGTTCGACGTAACGCACGGCGCAGGACTTGCCGCGCTGTGGGCAACATGGGCACGCTATGTATACAAGGAAGACATCGACCGATTCATCAGCTTCGCGACCGACGTCTTCGGCATCCCGGCGCCAAAATCCGAGGCCGAGCGAGATGACGTTGCAAACGCCGGAATCGATGCAATGGAGCAGTTCTTCCGCGACATAAACATGCCGACCACAATCAGGGAATTTAAAACCGATTGGAACGAAGACATAATCAAAGAACTTGCCCGAAAAGCATCTTTTGACGGAAAACGAACAGTCGGAGCAATCAAAAAGCTCGAAAGGCGCGACATGGAAGAAATTTACCGCAAAGCATACTAAAAAAGCCGGAACAAAACTGATACGGAGAGAGAAATGGTGCAAATCAGCAGACAAAACACGGCGGACAGAATAAAAAATCTTTTTATGATATTCATCGCGTACAGTTTTTTCGGGTGGATATATGAAATCCTGCTTGGAATCATCGTTTTTCAGGTGGGATTCATAAACCGCGGATTCTTTTTCGGCCCCTACCTACCGATTTACGCCGTCGGAGGATTTTTAATCGTCACCCCGGCGCGAAAATACCACATTAAGCCCCGCTACGTCTTCTGCTTCACGATACTGCTGTGCACGCTCCTGGAACTCGCGACAAGCTACATCATGGAATGGACGATCGGAGAATGGCTCTGGGACTACAAAGGCTACTTCATGAATTTTCAGGGAAGAATCTGCCTCAGTGCAAGCATCCGCTTTGGCTTCATGGCGCTGGCCGGAGTCTACATCCTTCAGCCAAAAATCGAATGGTTCATAAAAAATTGTCCTCGGCTTCTATACAATATAATCACCTACGCACTGATGATTTGTTTTTCAGTTGATTTCGTGGCAAGATTTTTCCTCGGAAGCAACTTTACAGGCGCCGTCGGATACTGAAAAATTCCGCAGAAAAAAGCAGAAAATCCGCTTTCTATACAATTTTTCTTTAGAATGATATAATTGTACATTATTTTCCTTAACAAAGGCGGACAAAAAAAATGAAAAAATTCATGGACAAAGATTTCCTTTTGGAAACAAAAACAGCTCAAAAGCTTTTTGAAGCTTGTAAAGATGAGCCGATTTGGGACTATCACTGTCACCTTATCCCAGCACAGATTGCTGAGAACAAAAAATTCAAAAACCTCACAGAAATCTGGCTTGGTGGCGACCACTACAAATGGCGACAGATGAGAACCTACGGAGTTCCAGAAGAATATATCACTGGAGACAAACCAGACTACGAAAAATTCCTCAAATGGGCAGAGACAATCGAGCACCTCATCGGAAACCCACTCTACCATTGGACACACCTCGAGCTTCAGCGATATTTTGGAATCTATGAACCTCTTACAGTTGAATCAGCACCACGCATCTGGGAAAAAGCAAATGCAATGCTCCAGACAGAAGAGCTTTCTGTAAAAGGAATCTTCGAAAAATTCCACATTTATGGCGTAGGAACAACAGACGACCCGATTGATTCCCTCGAATATCACAAAGCAATCGCAGCAGGAACAGCTCCAATCGGAAAAATCAGCACACAGGTTCGCCCGTCATACCGCCCGGACAAAGCTCTTAACATCAACCTGCCAACATTCAAAGATTACATCGCAAAACTCGCAGAAGTTTCTGGAATCGCAATCAAAACATCTGATGACATCATCGAAGCCCTCATCAAACGCCTCGACTACTTCATCGAAAACGGATGCCGCGCATCTGACCACGCACTCGAATATCCGCCATGCAAGGTCGACACAGACGCAAACATCGACGCAGTAGTTACACGCGCGCTCAACGGCGAAGTTATCTCAGAGGCAGAGTCAGAAGCTTACAAGACAAAAGTACTCGTAGCTCTCGGACGCGCTTACGAGCAGAAAGGCATCGTTCAGCAGTGGCACATGAACGCAATCCGCGACAACAACAAGGCAATGTTCAAAAAACTCGGACCTGACACAGGATTCGACGGAAGCCACGACAAACCGATGGCAGAAAACCTCGCAGGTCTCCTTTCACTCATCGAGGCTGCTGGCGGCACACCAAAAACAATCCTCTACACACTCAACCCGAAAGATTACTACTCAATCGGTACAATCATGGGCTGTTTCCAGGGAAGCGGCATCAAAGGAAAAATCCAGCTCGGTTCCGGATGGTGGTTCTGCGATCACCGCGACGGTATGGAGCAGCAGCTCAAAGTTCTCGGAAACCTCGGCATGATTCCAACATTCGTCGGAATGCTCACAGACTCACGAAGCTTCCTCTCATACTCTCGCCACGAATATTTCCGCCGAATTCTCTGCAACCTCATCGGAGGCTGGGTAGAAAACGGTGAATATCCTGCTGATATGACAATGCTCACAAAGATTGTCAAAGACATCAGCTTCGGAAACGCAAAAGCCTACTTCGGAAAATAGTTTTTATGGGCACATCCGCCGCTACTGCGCTTACGCTTCGTGGTACGGCGGTCGGGCTTTTCGCCCTTCGCTAACGCTCATTGCTCCGTTCCTTGCAGTCACTGCGCAACTTCGGGGCTACAATCCCTTGTGCAACCCCAGCCATTTGTTATGGCTGGGGTTTTATTGTAGACCTAAATTTTTCGGAAATTTCAAACGGCGATACCATACATTTTGAATTTTTCGATGCACAAAACACTTAAACAAAAAAAGGTACAAACCGCAATTTTTACTTACGGTTTGTACCTTTTTTTAAGCTCCTACAACATCACCCGAACCATATCCCGCGTAATGTCCGAAATCTTCAACGCTCCGGTCATTGCCATCGTGTCCTCCAGCTCGGCCTTCAATTTTTCTACGTACACTTTTACGCCCTCTTCGCCGCCACCAAAGACAGCCGTTACGAACGGACGCGCAATAATGACGGCATCAGCGCCCAATGCAAGGGCCTTGAAAATATCAGTTCCGCTTCGGATTCCACCGTCCACAATAATCTTCATCTTACCTTTTACTGCCTCAACGATTTCTGGAAGAACATCCGCCGTTGCAGGACAGCCGTCAAGAACTCGGCCACCATGATTTGAAACTACGATTGCGCTTGCACCGGCCTCCAGGGCTTTTTTTGCGCCTTTCACCGTCATTACACCCTTTATGATGAACGGTACGCCAGCCATCTTAACAATTTGAGCAAGTTCCGCCACAGATTTGCTTCCTGCAGGCGGATTCATGTTCTTCAGGAACGGAAGACCGGCACCGTCAATGTCCATTGCCATCGCAAACGGATTTCCGGAGCGCACAAGCTCCATCTTTTCTTTTATTGTCTCAAGATTCCACGGTTTTATTGTCGGAATTCCGATTCCGTTGTTTGCTGAGATAGATTTTGCGGCACCTTCCATGACCTTTATGTTTACACCGTCGCCGGTAAAACCAACAATACCGCTGGAAGCACAAGCCGTCAGGAGGGTGTGATTGTAAGTCAAATCATCATATTTATCACCGTAATGAAAATTGACGCTGCCAACCGGACCGGCAAAAACAGGAAGTGCAAAATGCTTTCCAAAAAAATCGATGGACGTATCGATGCTGCCATTCTCGTAAATCGTATCCATGTTCACGCAAATTTTCTGCCATGCATTAAAATTGCGTATGGCAACAGTTCCGCTGCCCTTTGCTCCCGGACCAGGAATCGTGTTTTTACACGCCATTCCATTGCATATCGGGCAGGCTTTACACTTGTCTCCGATATATTTTCTTGCTTCATCAAGCACTTCTGTATACGTCATTTTCGTACCCCCGTGTCATACTACCATGAGAATGACACGGGAGACAACGGAAAAGAAGATCGTCTATAGCCGACAAAGTTTTTATTTTGCCACAACAGGAATTTTCTTTGTGTTTGAAATGTTTACTTTCTTTATGATTTTGAATCCAGACGACGCTAAAATTTCTTTTACGGCACGGACAGCCCCCGTGCTTTGCCCGCACAAATAGTTGAAAGGAAAGGGTGTAGTGCAACTCGTTACGACAACAGCTTTCTTCCCCTTATGAAGGGGCAGGGGAATCCCAAATTTTGATTCCGTCATCATAACCCCTACGAGCCTGTCAAAAAGCGACTTGAGCTTTCCGTTCATATTGCCCCAGTACACCGGAGTTCCCACAAAAATCATGTCACACGCCTTTATTTCGTCCGCGATTCTATGAGCATCGTCCGCAGGAAAGACACAAGTTCCCCGCGAACGACACGCCATGCAGCCCGCACAGAAAGAAAAATTCAGGTCGCAGACATCTTCCCAAATGACCGTATCGCCGGCATATTTCTTTAGCTCGTCTCGCAGCCTCACTGCGACATTTCCGTTTTTCCGTGGACTTCCGTTCAGTACAAGAATCGTCATTTTTATGCTTCCTTAAAAAAAGACCTTCTGTCATAAACAGAAGGTCTTTCATTTACTGGTGATTCGACAAGCGATTAGTAAGCCTGCCGAAGTAAAACTAACGAATTTTCAATTACTGGTCGTTAAACTCACTTACCAACGCGCTGACCGTAGCCTTAGCGTCTCCGTAAATCATTACAGTATTGTCGTTTGTAAAGAGCGGGTTTTCAACGCCTGAGAAGCCTGTACCCTTACCGCGCTTCAGGACGAATACAGTGCGAGCCTCGTGTGCGTTTACGATTGGCATACCGTAGAGTGGTGAACTTTCGTCGTGGATAGCATCCGGGTTAACAACGTCGTTTGCACCGATAACGATTGCAACATCAACATTGCTCATCTGCGGGTTCATCTCGTCAGCAGTTTTGAGCTGCTCATAAGGAACATTTGCCTCAGCAAGCAATACGTTCATGTGTCCTGGCATACGACCTGCAACCGGGTGGATTGCGAAGTTTACTTCTGCACCGTTCTCTTCAAGCTTGTCGCAAAGCTCTTTTACAGCGTGCTGAGCCTGAGCTACAGCCATACCATAACCTGGAACGAATACAACGTTCTTTGCAGCCTCGAGAATCATGTAAGCATCCTCGACAGACATAGATTTTGGCTCTTTTGCAGGACCATTTGCGCCCTTCTTCTTCTGACCGCCGAAGCTCTTGAAGAGGAGAGAACCGAATGTGCGGTTCATAGCCTTACACATAATCAAGGTCAAAATCAAACCAGAAGCACCAACGAGACATCCGGAAACAACCAGTACAGTGTTGTTGATTGCAAAACCTGCAAAAGCAGCAGCCAGACCAGAAAGTGCATTCAAGAATGAGATGATAACCGGCATATCACCGCCACCAATCGGGATAACCATGGTAAAGCCCAAAAGGAGGAAGATTGCCGTAGAAGCGATTACGCCGCATTTTTCGATTTCTGCGAATCCAAGAGGATTTTCAGCAGTGAAGAATGAGTAAGCGATGATTGAGACCAAGCCGAGCACGCAGAGAACGCCGTTCAAAGCATTCTTAGCAGGAATTACCCAGCCCTTGAAAGTCATTTTGCCGCTGAGTTTTCCCCATGCAACCAAAGAACCAGTGAAAGCCACCGCACCGATTGCGATTGTAAGGCCGAGGGAAACTGCCGTGAAGTAGTCGCCCTTTGGAGAAGCGATGTACTGAGTCAAAGCAACGAGAAGTGAAGACAAACCACCGAAACCGTTGAACAAAGCAACCAGTTCAGGCATTCCAGTCATCTGAACTTTCTTAGACCAGATTGCACCGATAACCGTACCGATAAGAACCGCAGCAACGATCCAGCAGTAACCGTTAGAAAGGAAGACATTTCCTCCCCAAGCCGCCGCATCCGTAGAGAAAGCAGACATAACATCTTTCTGAATAAGAACGGTAACAACCGCAATCAGCATACCGATTGCAGAATAAAAGTTACCCTTGCGGGCAGTAGCCGTCTTTCCCAAAAGCTTGATTCCCCGGATAAAGAAGATGCAGGAAATCATGTACAAAACTTTAATCAATGTATCGTTCATCTTTCCTTACCCCTTATTTCTTTTTTGAATCCTTTGTCTTGAACATACCAAGCATTCGGTCAGTAACCATGTAACCGCCGATTACGTTGATAGTAGCAAAAACAATAGCGAGGAAGCCGAGAACAGCTCCGACCTTTCCACCGATTTTAACGGCTGCTGCTGTGATAGAAATAGCACCAACAACAGTGATACCAGAAATAGCGTTAGTTCCTGACATAAGCGGCGTGTGCAGCTGTGAAGGAACTTTTGCAATCAACTCCAATCCAAGGAAAGCAGCGATTACAAATACGAAAATAAGCATTATATCCATAAAAATTAACTCCTCTGTCACCCTGAACTTGTTTCAGAGTCTTTTTTGGGCGTTACCCCGCTATGCGGGGTCGGCTGTTCCGCACTTCGCTAACGCTCATTCCTACGCTTCCGCTTCGGAACTGCTTCGCAGGTGCTCCATAGCCTAACGCTCTGCCCCGCATGGATGCGGGGTGTATGCCGGGAGAGAAAATTCTGTTTGCCTTCAGGTGAACAGAATTTTCTCGTTAGAACTAAAAATCCATGGATGGATTTTTAGTTCTTGAAACGTTCATGAATAATCTGTCCGCTCTGTGTGAGCAAGCAGCCCTTCATGATTTCGTCTTCCAAGTTGACTTTGAAGTCTTTTTCTTCCTTATTATAGAAACCAGCGTGTGTGAGGAACGCCGTGATGTTTCCAGAGAACATCTTTGAAGCATCATACGGAACCTGTCGCTCAAGAA
>CAMVSS010000058.1 GCA_947170195.1 uncultured Treponema sp.
AAACTCCTGTTCAAACTGAAATCCTGTGGAATGTAAACAGGGATGTTATTACGCTCACTTATACAAATCTGAGCGTAAAGACTTCGGATCAGACGACGTATTACGCTTTGAAGATAAAAGGCGGGGAGAGTGGAGTCAATACGGGAACCGGCCTGTACCTTAAGGAAGATATATGCGTAAACATACAGCCGGAATAGTTTTATGTTCAGTCATTTTTGCAATTATCTTCTCCGGGTGCGGCCACATGCTTCTTCCTGAATTTGAAGTGAAGTCTGCCGTATATGACAGCAGCGGAATCATGGTGAAATTTTCCAATTCTGTTGACATGCTTTCAATTGCAAAATCTGTCGCCCTTGAAGAAGACGAGAGCAGAATTGCCCTGACTTTCGGATTTATGGACGATGTTGTTTTCATATATCCGAAAAACGGAATCAGGTCAAATTACGACTACATGCTTATCATTTCGAATGAAGCAGAAGATGTAAATGCATGCTCCTTGGGAAAGAATTTTGTGTATTCCTTTTCAACCCGGCCGGAAAAAGACAGGCCTAGCGTCGTAAGCATGACTCCTGTTAACGAGAGCCGTGTTTTAAATGATATTGATGAAATAGAAATCGGTTTTTCTGAGAGCATAAACCGCGAGACTTTTGAGAAATCTTTCTCAATCACTCCTTCTTTTGATTATTCAATAATGTACAAGGATTCTGATACGAAAGTCGTCGTAAAGGCAAAATCAGAAATCCCTTCCAATAAGGAATATGTGATAAAGATAAACAGCACCCTTGAGGACTTGTACAGGAACACTTTGCCTGAGGATTTTACGGCTGTCATATACTATAAGCAGGATTCTTCCGTTCCTGATTTCTCGGTTTCACTGAAATCGGAAGACTGGCAGGAAAATCTGGACAGCGGAAGCCGGACAGAGGGCATTCCTTTGGATGCGGACATTTTTATAAATTTTGACAGATGCATGAAAATGTCGGATGCAACGTCTTATATTTCAATAACGCCATCCCTTTCTTATACGGTAGAAAAAGATGAGCTTGAAGGTCTCTATCTGAAGCTTGATTTACAGGATGTGACATGGGGAAAAACTTATTCCTTGAGGATAGAAAAGGGGCTTTCCGATCTGAACGGAAACTGCACTGAGGAAGAAAGTACGTATACGCTTGTCTTTGACAGCGAGAAGAACAGGCCTGTCAGATTTTTGGAAGGATACTTTCAGACTGCTCAGTGGGCATCGTCCGTTCATTCTGAGGATGACTGCAAGCTGATAAAGGACTCAACCAATTATACGCATCTTGTCATGGATTCTACATATTTTACGACGTCTGAAGATAAGGAATGTGCTCTTTACCTTGTGTTTGAATGTTCAAAAGACTCTTCTGGAATTGATTTGTTTTCAATCATGGGAGGACTTTCAATGAGCGTGACAAACTCCTGCTGTACGGCAGAACTCCGCAGAATAAAGATTGTTCCTCCGGAAGAGTATGATGATGAGTTTATAGACAGCCTTTTTACAGATGATGTTGATTTTGACAAGGCGAAAATAAGTGTCGTAAAAGTTTTAGTTCAGTTCCGTAATTCTGTCTCGCAGGGAATTGTTACGATAACTCTTGAGGGGGGAATAAAGGATTCCCTGGGAAACTGCATGGAAAAAGAAAAGGTTTTTGTCCTTAGTAAATAAAAAGGTGGTAAAAATATGAAAAAGATATTCATTTTAATGAGCATGATCGTTTGCCTGCTTTTGTCTTCCTGTGCATCAACATCAAGAAGCGGTTATGAGATCCTACCGGAGCAGAAAACATCTTATTCCGTTGAGATTGGAAATATTGAAGTTAACGTAGAACATATTGAGGAAGACGTGCTCGCCGCTCAGCTTTCGCAGATCATGGAATCCATGCTGGCTTTTAATGGCAGTTCTGATTCTGAAAAGCTTTCTCTTGACGTGCAGATTAACCAGCGTGCGTATTACGAAAACATAACGCAGTATAACTCAATATACACTATTTACACTCTGACCGATGAAAATGGAAACTGTGTCCTTAAGAACGGCATATATAAGAAGACAACCGACTCCATTGCTTCAAGCGTGCTTCAGTGCAAATTGAGCGAGATAATGTCGAATTCAATAAAATCATTCATCCTGAAAAGCGGTCGGATAAATCCGAAAAAGACAGGCGGCATCAAGAACTCAAAATGAAAAAACGCCATTTTTTCAGCAGAAAAAAACAGATTCTCCTCTCTTTTTTCGCGGTCTTTCTCTGCCTTTTTCCGATACAGGCTTTGTTTTCTGACGTGGTGATTTCTTCTGCAAAGGAAGCCGCTGAATTTGCTCTTGCTCACTCAAAGAGCCAGCATTTGCAGAGGCTTTCGCTTGAAGCCGCCGCAAAATCCTCTCGTCTTGCAGTAGCCGATTTCCTTCCGAAGCTGGATGTTTCATGGACGGAAGATGATTCGGTAAAAATCGGCGGTTCGGACTCAAGAAGCAAATCGATTTCTGCCAATGTCACGCAGATGGTATTTGACGGCGGAAAGGCGAAAATCACTTATGACATGAACAGGGCTGAAAGTTTTTACAACCTTAAGCTTTATGAGACGGAACTGAATACCTTCCGTTCAAACGTAATCAACTCCTATTACTCGGTCATTCAGCTTCAGAAGCAGGTCGCGATTCAGGAGAAACTTGAGGAGAATGCAAAAGTTCAGCTTGATATAATCCAGAAAGAAAATGATCTTGGGCTTGCGCTTGAAAACGATTATCTTGAGGTTCTCATTTCGTTCAGAAAGATACAGGACGAGGCAAAAAGGTACAGAAGGGAGCTTAGGACAAAGGAGAGGAATTTTAAGGTTCTGATTGGACTTGAGCCGGAGTCAAAAATCAGCGTGACCGAAGATCGTTTTGAAGAAGAGCTGAGCATACCGTATCTGGAGGACTTCACTGACTTGTTGTGGACGATCCTAAAAAACAACAATCCTTCAATAAAAAAATCACAAACGGCACTGTATTACGCAAGGCAGCAGTACAATTATTCCAACAGGCTTTATTTTCCGTCGGTCTCGGTAAACGGAGGCGTATCATTTTCAGGAACGCAGTATCCGCTGTCAAATCCGTCTTTTACAGCAAAAGTAATCCTTAACTTTGACAACAATCCATTGTTTCCGCTTTCTTATCAGAGCGGCTACGGTTTCAGCAAGAAAAAACTGACTTCCGTAAGCAATTCTTCTTCGGTTGCGCTTTCGCCTCAGCCCGGGTATTTTCTTGGCAAAAGGTCTGAGAAAATTTCTTTGAGTGCAAAGAGCGAAAGCCTTAAGGATGAGGAGACATCTTTGTACGAGCAGCTGTTCTCGAAAATCGCCTCGTATGATGACAGTATTGACGCGATAAAAAGGGGAAGCGAGACGATTGAGCTTCAGAAGCGCAGGCTTGTGGTAAGCCGTGAGCAGGTTTCTAAAGGATTGATGAAGAAGATTGACTATCTTGAACTTATGGAACAGCTTGCCCAGCAGGAGATTAGCCTGATGCAGTCAGAAATATCAAGAAAATCAGTCGTACGTGAGATTGAGATTTTTTTATGTGTTCCGTTCGGAGGCTTGAAAGAATGCTTGCAAAAATAGCTTTTAGAAAACTTGTTTTTTGTGCTATGGCACTTTTCCTTTTTTCATGCAGGGAAAAAGATTCTGATTTTTCATCTGATTCTGCTTCCGTACAGGTTCAGGTCGTAAAAGTTGAGGATAAGGTTCTTGATGATAACCTGAACAGTTTTGGAACGGTCTCGTACAAGGCAAAGACAGACCTGACTGTTTTGGTGGCTGGAACGATTACCGGTTTTACGGTCAAGGAAGGTCAGTTTGTCAGAAAAGGGCAGATTCTTGCAGTCCTCAGAAATCTCCAGCTTGAAATACAGAAGGAGCAGTCTGAGTCAGCTTTAAAATCTGCGGAAAGTTCCTTGAGCCTCATGGAGACGGAACTGGCTCAGGAAATACTCAGCGTTGAGGGCAGGCTCCTTTCGATTGAAAAGGCGGAACTTAACATCGCACAGAAAATGAGCGAACTTGAGCTTCAGAAAAAAAATCTTGAGGCTCAGGAAGCCTTGCATAAAATCGGCGGTGTGACTGATTCTTCGATCGAGCAGCTGCAAATGTCCCTCAGTTCTTCACAGACCGAGATTGAGATTTTGAAAAAAGAACTTGAGATGTCGAGACTCGGATTTAGGGATGAAGACCTCATGAGCAATGGTATAGTTCCGTCTGAAGACAAAACTGTCCATAAAAAACAGCTTGTCGATCTTAATGTCCGCTCAAAGCTTGCCCAGGTGGATCAGGCAAAATCAGGCGTGGAAAGTGCGAGGCAGCAGCTGAGGGCGGTGAACTTAATGATGGATGAACTGACGGTAAAAGCTCCTGCTGACGGTATAATTGCCCAGAACTATTACGAGAATGGAGAGTATATAGAAGCAAATCAAAAAATTACGACGCTCATAGACACCACGGCTGTCTACGCGATGATTTACATTCAGGAGCAGGACATGGTGAATTTTATGAACGGAACTCCTGTTTTCGTGACCGTTCCGTCATTGAACAAAAGCTTTAAAACCGTAATCTCGGAGATTTCCCCGATTGCGGATGCCTCAAGCGGAAACTTCAGGGTAAAGGCGGAGCTTGGCAACACAGGCGGTCTTATAAAGCCAGGAATGTTCATAAAGTGTTCGATTCAAAGAAAATCTCCTGAACGTTACCCGGCGATAAAAGAAAGCTGTCTGGTCTCTTCTTCTGGAAATCAAAATGCTTCAGAAAACAATGCTGAAAGCACCGCGAAGATTTTTGCGGTTGTAAATGGTTTTGCGGTTCAGAAAATAGTGTCAGTTTATGGAAGAAAGGACGGCTTTGTCTGGATTCGTGACAGCTTGAAGCCCGGCGATATCGTAATCGACAATCCGTCTCCGTTCTTGAAAGAAGGGCAGAAGGTCAGTTTCAGATGAGGCACGTAATCAGTTTTTCAGTAAATCATCCTGTTTCTGTCTTGATGGCGGTCATAGCCTGCGTGTTCTGCTCTTTGATAAGCCTCACGGTCATTCAGTTTGACTTCATGCCGAAAATGGATGACCGTTTTCTTCTGGTATCGTCTGAGTTTGACGGAGTAAGCGCATCCGACATGAGGAAACTTGTCACGTTGCCGGTCGAGGACAGCCTTGCGTCATTGAAGGGCGTAAAGAACATATCCTCAACGACGCGGGATTCTTTTTCACTTGTTTTAATAGAACTTCAATGGAACACCGATTCAAAAATGGCACTTACTGAATGCCGTCAGATCATAGACCAGTGCTATGAGATTCTTCCTTCTGGTGTGGCAAAACCTGACGTTGTTGTCTTCAATCCCAGTCAGGCGGAAACTCTGTCCGTCGTAATTGATGTAAAGGACGGAAATCTTGAATATGCCCGGTACATCTGCGACAACGACATAAAGGGAAGGCTTCAGCGTGTTCATGGGGTGGCCAGTGTCGGAATAAGCGGAGGCGACAAGGCAGAGGTTCATGTCTTTCTTGATAAAAATAAAACCGAAAGCCTGAGGCTCAGCCTCGACAGTGTAGCGCAGATTCTTTCTTCTTCAAATTTTGAATATCCTGCAGGAACTGTTACTGAAGGAAATAAGGAATTCCTTTTTAAGACAAAAGGTCTTTTTTCTGATGCGGATGACATTTCGGCAGCTCCACTTTTATACACGCAGGACGGGCTTGTAAGGTTAAGCGACATCGGAACTGTAAGGGCTGAGACAGAAAAAAAGAAATCCTTCTACATGTACAACGGAAAAGAAGCTATCTGCGTGGATTTGTACAAGAAAGGGGATTCCTCACCACTTGCTCTTTCAAGGAGCGTAAGAAAAGAGATTAAAAAGCTCAATGAGATATACGGAGAAACCCTGCAATTTACCGTCATATCTGACAGAAGCGAAGAACTTAAAAAATCTTTGATGCAGCTTGTATACTCGGCAATTACAGGAGTCATCATCACCATAGCGATACTCTTGATTTTTTTGAGGCGTGCCGGAACTGCTTTGCTCGCATCATCCGTTATGCCTCTGACAATTCTCTTCAGCGTTCTTATCCTATGCATCGCAGGAAAGACAGTGAACATTCTTTCCGTATCGGGAATCGCTGTTGGAATAGGAATGGTTATCGATCCTGCCGTAGTGACAATCGAAAACATACTCAGAAATCTGAAAAAAGAAAACGAGGCTTACTGCAGTGAAAAATCGGAGCTTGTAATAGATGCAACTCAAGCCGTTTCCCTTTCTAATTTCGGTTCTGCGCTTACCACGGTAGTTGTATTCCTGCCGTTCTTTTTTATTCCGGGGCTTACGGGAAAACTTTTTTCCGACATGGCTCTCGCCGTTATTTCTTCGATTGGTTTTGCAGCCATTCTTTCAATGACGTTCATTCCTGCGTGCATGGCTCTTTTTTTGCGCTCTGGACTGCTGAAAGAGAAAGATGAAGTGAACCTCTCTTCAATTGAAAAAAAATATGCGCTTTTACTTTCTCGTGTTTTTGATTCAAAAGTATTTGTTCCTGTCGTGCTGGTTCTATGCATTTTTATCGGTGGACTGTGCGTGAACTTTTTGGACAAGGAAATAATGCCGAAGACAGCCTCTCAATATATGTCAGCGACAGTCCTTTATAGGGAAGGTACACCTCTTGAGACAATAATGCGTGATTCTCTGAACCTTACAAAAGAACTGAAAAAATACAATTATATAGAAGATATCAGTATTAGCGGTGGAATTGATGATGATAATATAAAGCTTCTCAGCGATTTTTCCGTCAGAAAAGAAATGCTGAGAATACGCTGCAAGACTGAGAGTGAGAAAAAATGCAGGAAACTGCTGGCAGCTCTTTTTTCTGGCGGAGAACATGAGGTTTATTTTGATGAAAACAAGGACTTGCTCTCGCAGATCCTCAGTGTCGATTATGAGTCAAGAATTTTGAGCGATGAAAGTCCTGAGAAACTAAACGAAAAACTTGAGCTTCTTGAGGAAAATCCCCCGGCTGCTGTTTCTGAGGTCGTTCCGAAAAGCATCGTCCGGGAATATGTCTTTACGCCTGACAGAACCGCTTGTGCGAGATTCGGAGTTTCTGCGGTACAGGGAGCTACTCTTGCAAGAAATACTCTTGAGGGTGTCTATGCGTCGCCCCTTTATAAACAGGGGCGTGAGATACCTGTGCTAATCTCATATCCTGAAAAATTAAAGTCTTCGGTAACTGAGCTTGAGAATACGGCTGTCATTCTTGGTGAATCATACATACCTCTTTCCGTGCTCGGAAAAATCGGTTATGAAAAATCAGAGAAAATCCTTTACCGATACAATAGAAAGGATTCCAAAAAAATACGTTTCGCGGAAGATTTGCGTAAAGGCGGAATGAAGCGTGATTTTGATGTACAGAAAGAAACAGAATCCTTTTATGCACTTTCTAATCCCGGACGTGAGGAGATGGATGAGCTTTTGACTTCCAGCATGTTCCTGCTGCTTGTAGTCCTCTTGCTCTTGTATTGCGTCATGGGTGCTCAGTTTGAGTCTTTTTTGATTCCGGTTCTGATGCTGCTTGCAATCCCTCCGGCTTTTACAGGTGCTTTTACCGCACTCCTTGTTTTTGGCAAATCCATAAACATAAACAGCATTATAGCGCTTGTCGTCCTGTTCGGTACTTCCGTAAACAACTCAATCCTTTTGTACGAGGCGATTTTGAACCGGAAGAATATTTGTGCTGAAACTGTAATTCAGGCGAGCGTTTTAAAGCTCCGCTCAATCCTTATTACTACGCTTACTACAATCTGTGCCCTGATTCCCTTTTCGATTGATATAAACAATACAAACACTCAGGCTTCAATGTCTGTGGCCATCATCGGAGGGCTTGTTCTTTCTCTGGTAATAGTCCTTTTTATCGTTCCTAAGGTTTTGCTCTTTGCCATGCGAAAAAGGAGCGTGTGATGAGCCGGTGGTATTCTTCCAGAAAACTAGTCTTTTTTGTCCTTGCGGGCATTACTGCCATAATCAGTGCCGGTGCATTCAGAATAGAACTCGGCATAAGGGCTGACTCTCGAAACGATGTTTTTACGGTAGAGTTTGACTGGTATGGAATGGACTCCTCGAAAATCGAAAACTCGATTACAATTCCACTTGAGCAGAAACTCATGGGGCTGGAAGGCCTTCTTGATTTGACATCGACATCTGAGTATGGAAAGTCTGTTTCGACTTTATACTTTAAGAAAAACGGCTCAAGAAATGCAAAAAACACATATCTTTCAATACGAAATATAGTCGATACTCTTTACCGCAGTCTGCCGGAAGACGTTCAGAAACCGCGCATTTATTCATCGGATTCAAATTCCAAAAGCGTCCTCAGTATAGCTTTTTACGATTCCGACGGGCAGAACTCACTGCGCGATTTGATTGAATCGACGCTCAAGAAAAAACTTGAGGGCATCGATGGTGTTGCTGAAGTTTTGGTTACAGGTGGTCTTCAGAAAGAAATCCTTGTCGCTTTTAATCCTGAGAAAAGTGCCTCGTCATTGCAGAATCCGTCAGATTTTTCTACGGCGATTCAGGATGCAAATTCCGTCACTGCCGGAAGTGAGTTCAGAAACTGGACGGAAAATACAGGCATTCGTTTTGATACAAAAATAAAGAATATAGAAGAACTTAAAAATGTTCCGCTGAAAGTCGGGGAGGGGTATACTAGCCTGAAATTCCTTGCGGACGTTTCTTTTTCAGGCAGGGACAGCGAAGAACTTGTCAGAATTGACGGAAAGAATGCCGTCGTCGTGAGCGTCAAGGCAGACTCGAATGGAAACAGCATCAGAATTTCACGGGAAGCAAGAAAAATCCTTGAAAAGCGCGGAGAAAACGTTCATGAACATAAAATCCTTTATGATGAGGGGGAAAAACAGGTTAAGCTTTTGAAAAAAGTCCTGTTTTCACTTTTTGAAAGCCTTGTCTGTGTTTTTCTTGTGATACCTCTTTTTTACAAGTCTCTGCGCGCTACAGGCCTTGTAGTATGCCTTTTGTTTTTGAACAGCATCTGGACTGTCGGAATCCTGAAGTTTCTGGGGTATACGCTCAATCAGAACACCATCGCTGGCCTTTCAATCGCACTAGGACTGATTACAGATCCTGCCCTTGTGATTGCGGAAAAGGCTGAGACCAGCAGAAGTTTCGGTTTGTTCATAAAGTCCCTGAAATCTGTTTTTCCATCTCTGGTTTCCGCCAGCTTTACGACAATTCTTGTTCTCCTTCCGCTTTTTTATCTTGAGCCGCTTGTAAGCGGTACAAAAGCTATTGCACTTACTGTTGCGGTAATGATTTTATCTTCGATTATTCTTTCAATGCTCTTTGTTCCGCCCTTCATTTATTCAGAACATTCGGAGGAGGATAAACACCCTCTTGGCAGAATCGTAAAAAAAATCCGGAGGTTTTACGTGAGGCTTGGGTACAGGTGTTCATTCATAGCCATGAAAAACTCGAAGGTTTCGCTTGTCCTTTATGCCGTTTTCTTTGCCGCGCCACTCGTAATTTTTGTGCTGTCAGGAAAAAACATCTCGTTTGAAAACACATCTGATATACTTTACTGCTCTGTTGACTATGACAGTGAGACAGCGTCTTCTTACATAGACAGGGAGCTCCTGAAAATCACCCGGGCTTTATCTGAGGAAAGTTTCGTTGATTTTGTCAGGACGGAAAGTCGCAAGGGTAGCGCAGACATTGAGGTTGGATTTAAGGGCTGTTCCCGAAAAGACGCGGCTTCTTATGTTTCCTCCCTTGGAAAACTTCTGCCGGATGGATTTTTATATGTTCCAGAGTCTTCTTCTGAAAAAGCTCCGAAGACGGAAAATAAAAAAATCGCCTCAATGCAGATTGCCTGCGTTGGAGATGAGTCGGAACTTTGCAGAAGTTATTGTGAGAAAGCCGCCAAAAAGCTTTCTTCCGTTCCCTTCTGCTCTTCCGTAGTCCTTAACTTTAAGAAGTCAGAGAAGGAATATGTCTTTGTGCCTGACAGGGAAAAGTGCGTCAAGAACAGCGTTTCCGTTCAGAGCCTTGCATCTTCCTTGAGGTGGTTTATGTTCGGGCCTGTGGCGGATAAATGGATTTCAGACGGCAGGGAATATGACATACGGATTGCAGGCGAAGGTTTGAGGCGCGCAGGTATTGGAAAAATCGAGGAGATTCAAGTTCCTGTCCAGGATACGGCCGTAAAGTTTACTTCTCTTGGGCAGATAAAGTTTGAGGAAGGATGCGGAAAGGTGTACCGCAAGAACGGCAGACGATGTGCCTATTTTACGGTAGAGACGTTTGGCTTGAGTACGGACAGGGCTGTTTCACTCATAAAGTCCGCGTTGGCCGATATAAAACTTGATTTTGGATACGGTTTTTCTTTTCCCCGCGAGGTTGAGGAATCTTCGGAGAGTTACCGCTTGATTTTTGCAATGTTTCTCATAAGTACGGCTGGAATCTTTTTGCTCTTGACGTTTTTGACGGAAAAACCGTTAAAATCACTGCTGATTGTTTCTATAATTCCGCTCTCTCTGGTTCTTCCCCTCGGCGTTAAGGCTTTGTTTTTGCTTCCTCTTGAACTTGGGGACGTCGTCGGCATGATAGTCCTCTCTGGAATAGTCGTTAATAACTCGATTTACCTTGCTGAAAGCGATAAAAGCGGAATATGTTTCAGGGTGCGGGATAAAATAAAGAGCATCCTTGTTACTTCTCTTACTACAATTGCAGGCTCCGTTCCTCTTTATTTCATCTCTGCGGACTCTTTCTCAAAAAGCCTTTCCTTCTTCATGATTTTCGGGATAATAAACTCGCTTTTGGTAACACTTCTGCTCTTTCCTGCCGTTATGAGCTGGTGGGAAAAATCCTGTGTTCCCTGCATAAAATAGACTTCCATGCGCTCTTTATGGCCTTATAGCACAATTTTGTTTTTTTCGATATAATAGTACGATTTTACATCAATATAAGAAAGAGGAATGTGTTTTGTATAAGGCAATTGATTCAAAAGCAGACTTTCCTAAGCAGGAAGAAGAAATCTTAAAATTTTGGGAAGAAAACGACACTTTCAAAAAATCCATAAGACAGCGCGATAAAGCTGAGGAATTCGTTTTCTTTGACGGACCTCCGTTTGCGACAGGTCTTCCTCATTTCGGACATTTTATTCCGTCTACAATCAAAGATATTATTCCGCGCTATCAGACCATGAAGGGCAAAAAAGTCGAGCGACGCTTCGGCTGGGACTGCCACGGTCTTCCGGTAGAAAACCTCATCGAAAAAGAACTTGGAATTAACTCAAAGCACGAGATCGAAGCTCTCGGAATCGACAAATTCAACGAGAAGTGTAAGGCTTCCGTACTTAAATATACATCTGAATGGCGAAAGACGATCACCCGAATGGGTCGCTGGGTAGATTTTGACAACGACTACAAGACCATGAATCCTGACTTTATGGAATCGATCTGGTGGGTCGCAAAATCGCTCTGGGACAAGGGCTTGATTTACGAAGGTCAGTACATCCTTCCTTACTGTCCGCGCTGCGCTACAGTT
>CAMVSS010000059.1 GCA_947170195.1 uncultured Treponema sp.
TCATTGTTTGAGATTACATCCTCAATCGCCAGGCGGAGATTCAAAGGATAGTTTGCAAGGATTTTCTTGAACTGAACGTATTCCTCATCCGTCAGCGTATTCTTAGGACGCTGAGCTTTTCCACCGGAGAAATCGACAGTATCAAGCGCAGGGCGTTTTTTGCCCATATCGGCAGTCTCCGTATCGGAGAAGCCAGGAATTTCAAAATTATTGTCAAGAATGAAGTCGTCATCTGAAGAGGCACCTTCCCCAGTCACAGGGAATTCATCTCCGGAAGAAGCAGGCTTTGAGAAATCAACGCCCTCCATCTCGGACATATCGAACGACCCGAGTCCGCTTTCAGGAGAAGAGCTCTCATCGCCAGGAACGTCCTGAGTAGCATCAGGCACAGTTCCATCGCCGCCAAAATTAAAATCATCAAGGGCGGATGTATCAAAATCACCAAAGCCAGAATCAGCGGATTCTTCCCCAGGAGTCATGTTCACTTCAGCGGAAGGTTCAGAAAGAGCATCGGAAGAGTTAAAATCTCCATCAAAGCTCGGCATATCAAGAGAAATCTCAGGTTCAGCCGAGCCAGAATGCTCCCCAGCTTGAGAAGCATCAATTGAAGGTTCTGCCGCAACTGAAGGCTCTGCCGCATCCGAAGGCGCCATATCATCCGAAGATGCGATCGGTTCAACAGAATCGAGCATCGATGTGTCAAAATCAAAGCTTTCCCCACCCGCTTCTGGAGCAGGAGAATCATTACCAGCCGAAAAATCATCAAGAGCCGACGTGTCGAACATCTCGAGGTTCGAAATGGCATCATCCGCAGGAGCGACATCTTCTGCGGACGGAGCTTCAGGGGCACTCTCAAGAGGTGTTTCAGGAACAGGTTCAGAAGGAATCTCCTCGGAAACCTCAGGAGCATCTGAAAAATTTTCCAAATCAGCAATATCGCCAAAATCTGCAACGGAATCGCCCGTGTCAGCAGAAATTGTATCAGCAGAAGGAATATCGCCAGGAACAACTTCAGCAGATTCCAGACCTTCGTCCGCAGGAGCTGAAACAGGATCCAAATCCGCATCAAAGCCCGACAAAAGTTCCGTCAAGGCAGCGTCCTGGGCATCCGGGGCGGCCGAAGCGATGTCATCGGACAAGCTCTCCAACGGCTCCGCATCCAAAGCAGCAGCGTCGGCAGGAACAGGTTCTGCTTCAGGAGCTTTTTGTGCGCTGTCATCAGAGATAGGGATGTCCGTCTCAAAATCAGCAAGATCCGCCTCGTCGATCATGTCCATTCCGTCGTTTCCGGTTGGTTTGAGGAGTGAATCGAGGTCAAGGTCTTCTATCGGAGTTTCCTCCGGCTTTTCCGGCTCCGGAGGGATTTCTGAAGGAGCTGCATCGGCTCCGTTATCTGTACTTTCGTTAAGAACGCCTGCTATGATTGCATCTACATCAGGAACATCAACAGTTGCGGACGTATCTATGACAGGGCCGGAAGATTTTTCTTCTTCTGCATCCGCGTCAGCGTCAGGAAGTTCCGGCATACCGATGATGAAGTCGTCGGAATCATCCGCCTCGTTGATTCCTTCAGGCAGAGGTATAGAAGCCGGTTTTTCACCGCGCTGGGCACGAATTTTCTCTTCGTCTCCAACTGTTTTGATGTCCTCACTAAATTTTTTGAGCTGATTTAATCCCGGCATAACGTTATAATTCTACCCCACATAGATTAAAGGTACAAGGCAAACAATTATCAGTTTCCACCCTTTTTTTCAATTTCGGCCTTTTTTTCCTCACTCTTTAGACAACAACTTTTATCACCACAGTCACCGGAAAAAAATAAACGTATCGACCTTTCGGAAGCATATTACATAGAAAACATTCACATTTTTTTTGAATTTGCCGATGATTAATGATATGAAAAAGAGCATTTTTTTATTTGGATTTTTATGCATCTTTGCGTCATACATTTTTGCCGCGGAAGACATTCCGAGCGACACCTATGAATACGATCTTACCGTAACCTCAATCACAGAAGTCCGCGAACCTTACATCAGCGGTAACTACATAGTCTTCACCGCTCCGAACACAGTCCGAACAGTCGGAATAGCATTCGATTTCGAAGATTTCAAGAAAATCCATAACTTCAAGCTTCACAAAAACTACGGATACGAGGGCGACGTAACCTCATCATTTTTCTTCTTCCTTCTCGAAAAACCAAAGAAAATTCACAAGATAGCATACAGGCTCATCGTGGACGGACTTTGGACTACCGACCCGAACAATAAAAACGTAATCTACAACAGCAAGGACGGATACACGCTGTCGTACCTGAACATTCCGTACACAGAAAACTTTGTCACGGAAACGCTCGAAAACGGACAAACAAGATTCGTCTGCTTCGCTCCATCGGGACAAAAAATAAGGCTCGGAGGCTCGTTCACAAACTGGGACTCATGGATTTATGAGATGAAAGAAATCCAGCCTGGAAGATACGAGATAGACATTCCGCTCCACAAAGGAACATATTACTACGCATATTACAGCGGAACGACAAGCTTCCTCGACCCGACAAATCCGCTGAAAGGCTACTCTTCAGACGGAAGAATCGTCAGCTGCATCACCATAAAATAAAAAATTAGGGCTGCCCAGATTTTTGGACAGCCCAAAATTTTTCAAAAAATATTAAAATCCGAATCCGCCTGGGAATTTTCCGCCACCCATGGATCCCAGCTGCCCCATCAGTTTGCCCTGCAAACCTCTGTTTCTGCTGAGTTTTTTCATTGTGAGCTTTGTTTTCTCGAACTGCTTTATGAGCTTGTTAACCTCGGCAACGCTCGTACCGCTTCCAAGAGCGATTCTTTTTCTTCGGGCAGGACCGATAATCAGATGATTTGCCCGTTCTTTTTTTGTCATAGACTGGATGATTGCCTTCTGTCTCTTCATTCCGTCCAAATCAATCTTGCTCTCGTCGATTTTTCCGGCAAGACCAGGAATCATGTCCATGATTGAAGAAATGCTGCCCATCTTTCCGACGTTCTCAAACTGCTCAAGCATGTCGTCAAGAGTAAACTCATTGCGGGCCATCTTCTCCTGAAGTTTCTGAGCCTGCTCTATGTCAACCTGTTCCTGAGCCTTCTCAACGAGGGATACGATGTCGCCCATGCCCAGGATTCGGCTTGCGATTCGGTCAGGATGGAACGGCTCGAAATCCTCCGTCTTTTCGCCGGTACCGATAAAGAGGATCGGCTTGTCGGTGATCGACTTGAGGGAAAGGGCTGCACCACCACGGGCATCAGAATCAAATTTCGTAAGGATGACGCCGGAAATACCGAGCTGCTCATCAAAAGATTTTGCGATGTCGACCGCATTCTGACCGGTCATTGCATCGGCAACGAGAATAGTCTCGACAGGGCTGACAGCCTTCTTTACGTCGACAAGCTCCTGCATCATCGCCTCATCAATCTGGAGACGACCCGCAGTATCGACGATTATTGTATCAAATCCGTTTTTCTTGGCATGAGAGAGCGCATTTTTTGCGACCTTGACCGCATCCTTTGCGCCGTCCTCAGAATAGACAGGAACACCGATTTTCTCGCCGAGCTGCTTGAGCTGTTCGACGGCAGCCGGACGCACGAGGTCACATGCAACAAGGAGTACTTTGCGGCCGTTCTTTACGAGCCGGGCTGCAAGTTTATGAGATGCCGTCGTTTTTCCGGCACCCTGCAGACCGAGCATGAGAACCACGCTCTGAGTTGAAGGATCCTTGAGCTGGAGGTCTACTTTTTCATCTCCGAGAAGCTTTACGATTCTGTCGTAGATGATTTTTACAAACTGCTGACCTGGGTCAACGGCACGAAGTACCTTCTCGCCCTTAGCTTCCTCGACAGTTGCGTTTACAAAGCGGCGGACGACGCGGAGGTTGACATCGGCCTCAAGGAGAGCCATTTTTATCTGCTCGACCGTTTCCTCAATGTTTTTTTCGGTGATTGTTGATTTTCCGCTGACATTGCGGACGATATCACTGAACGTGTTTGTAATTTTCTCCAGCATGATTCTTTCCTACAATTACTCGCCGATGCTTCCCTGAGCCAAAAGCTCCTGAAGGAAATCCATAGGCTTGATTTCTTTGTTCAAAATTCTGTACAGACCGTCACAGATCGTAAGCTTAAGCTCGTGCTTCTTTGCAATCTCATGCACAAATTTACATGCGACAGCACCTTCCGCAAGATATCCAAGCTCGCCGATTCTGGCAATGAGATCGTCAAGATCTGTAAATTTATCCAAGATGTCAGTCTTGATGATGTCCTGACCGAAACGGCGGTTGCGTCCGTATTTAGAGCGGCAGGTAACGTCAAGGTCACCTACTCCAGCAATCGAGGTGAATGTCTCCGCATGAGTTGCGCCCATGGCAAAACCAATCTGCTGGATTTCGTTGAGTCCGGCCGCAAGAAGAAGAGATTCCGCGTTGTCACCAAAGACATCCGAATGCTCGCTGACAGCATCGAGGGAACCGTAGACTACTGCGATTACGTTTTTTGCAGCAGCACAAATCTGAACGCCAATTACGTCGAGAGATGAATAGACCATCAGACCAGGAACTCTCAAAAGCTCACGGAATTTGATTGAATTGAGCGGATTTTCAGATGCTGCGATCAGACCGGTCAGTTTTCCCATAGCTACTTCCTCGGCATGGCTAGGACCTGCGATATATACGAGAGATTTCTTGTAGCACTCTGGAAGGACATCCTCAAGCGTATCAAGGATGAGTTTCGGACCGTCATCAGAAGACACAAATCCCTTTGTCAGGACGCCGATGACAGTCTCCCCGCTCTTGATTGACGGGACATCAGAAATCTGTGCAGCAGTTGGCGCAATATAAAGCGACGGAGACGCAAGAATAAGGAAATCTTTGCCGTCAGCAACTTCTTTAATGTCGGTTGAAGCCGTCATGTTTTCTGACAGCGGATATCCAGGAAGATATCGCTTGTTCTCATGCTCATTATTGATGCCGTCAACAACATCCTGCTCGCGCGCCCACATCTGAACCTTGTGACCACCACGGGCAATTGCCTGTGCGAGACCTGAGCCCCATGCACCGGCACCAATAACACCAACATTCTTTAAATTCATAATTCTCAACCTCTGTGCAATTGATATCTGGACAAGACAAAAGACCACGCTTAGTGATCAGTCAAGAGTCCAATTTATCAGATTCGTTTTAAAACCAACATGCTCCCTCATCTTTCCAGTCGATGAGTTCTTCAGGTTTAAAAAACAGATTTATTTCGCGTTCGGCACTTTCATCGCTGTCCGACGCATGAATAATATTATGATTTGTGTGAGAGCAGAAATCTCCGCGGATTGTTCCTGGAAGAGCTTCAGACGGTTTTGTTGCGCCGACTACCTTTCTGACCAGAGTAACGCAATCATCGCCCTGAAGAACCATAGCAACAACAGGACCGCTTGTTATGTAAGAAACGAGATCATTGTAGAAAGATTTGCCAGCATGCTCAGCATAATGCTTTGCTGCAAGCTCCGGTGAAATCTGCATTAATTTTAAGCCGATAAGTTTCAAACCTTTGTTTTCAAGACGGGTGATAACCTGTCCGACGAGACGCCTGTTCAATACGCCAGGCTTACACATTGCAAAACATCTTGTACTCATATTTATTTATTATATCCTTTACACAATAACCTTTCAACTTCTTCTATTACATCATCAGGGGTCGAAGCACCCGCCGTTATTCCGACAGTCCCGAGCGCAAAAAAATCATCCGGGATCTCATCCTTGTTTTCGATCAAAGCGGCTTTCTTGCAAAGCTTTTGAGCCGTGACAAAGAGACGGTTAGTGTTTGCGCTCGTCCTTCCGCCAATCACGAGGACTCCGTCGACCTTTGCGCAAAGCTTTTCCAGCGCGGTCTGTCTCTCATGAGTCGCAGGACAGATTGAGTTTACGACCTGAAGATTCGGAAACATTTCCGAAAGCGATTTTTCAATCTTGGCAAATTCGGTGATAGAAAAAGTTGTCTGGCTCATAAGAACAATTTTCTCATCCTTCCCGATGACGGAACATTCCTCCATGGCCTCCGCCACGGTCTTTACGAGCAGGAATTTGAAAGAATCATCAGAAGCGGCTTTTCTGGCAGCCCCCTCGATTCCGATTACCTCGCCATGATTTTTATCACCGGCAAAAACAATCGTGTACCCCTTCCCCGCATACTCGGACGCCCTCTTCTGGCTGGCCTGAACAAGCGGGCAGGTCGCATTCACGATTTTTGCACCGGTTTTCTCCAGCTTTTCGTAGATTTCAGGAGGAACACCATGGGCACGAATAACAACAGTGTCGCATTTTTTTGCATCGCTGATTTTTTCTTCGGATAGAATCCGCAGATTTTTTTCCTCAAATTTCCTCAATGCAACAGGATTGTGAATAAGAGGCCCGAAAGTATAAACCTGACCGCCATCATTCTCATCAATCGCCTGCTCAGCGCATTTTACGGCACGGCGCACCCCGGCGCAGAACCCCAAGATTTCAGATCGAACTGTCTTCATAAATTACCGGCAAAAAAAACGCTGTTGCGTACTCGCAAACAAGGCGCAACAGCTTAATAAAAGGAAAAGACCGGAATTAAAATCCATTCTCCCCAAACAATTTTTTAGAAAATTACTCTTCTGGCTCGAACTTCAAGACGTTTGAAGGAGCAACGGTAGTAAATTTCTGATTTTTTCTGACTGCCAGAATGAAAGATCCAGCAATAAAAATCGAAGAATAACATCCTGAAATCAAGCCTACAGTAAGAGCAAGCGAGAAGTCATGGATAGTACCAGTCGTGAAGAAGAACAATGCGAGGACTGCGAACAAAGTCGTCAAAGTTGTGATGATTGATCGGCTGAGTGTTGCAGAAAGCGCAGAATTCAAAATCGTCTTGAAATTTTTTGCCTCAACTACGCGAAGGTCGCTTCGTACACGGTCAAGGATAACGACAGTAGCGTTGATAGAATAACCGATGATAGTAAGGATAGCAGCAAGCGATGTCGTGCTGAATTCCATCTGGATGAACGAGATGAAAGAAATCATGATGAGGGCATCATGAATGATAGCGATGACAGCCGCAAGAGCGAAATCCCACTTAAAGCGAATCGCAGAATAAATGAAGATGAGCACGAGCGTAACGAGTACGAGGATGATAGAGTCGCGAATGAGGGACTGAGAGAACTGAGCTCCGATAAAGTCCGATTTTACGACAGTCACTTTGTCAGCACCGAAATGCTGCGCAAGAGCCTCGTTTGACTTTGCCTGGATAGTCTTTCCGTTGTCTGCACCTGCACCCATACGGATCTGGAAACTTTCGCTTCCTGCATCTCCAACCATCTTTACGTCAACATCAGAAAAATCTTTGAGAGTATCGCGAACTTCATCAGCAGATACTTTTACAGAGTTGTCCTGAACGTACATGCGGAGCGGAGCCTCACCAAGAGTTGTTGAGACATTAGAGCTTACAAAAAGACCGCTTGACGGAATCTTTGAGTTTTTCTGAACCTGAGCAGAAACACCTTTGATTTCATTGAGTCGGGAAGCGACATCAGAAACCTGAGCTGCCGAAGAGTAATCGATCAGCACGGTTCTGTTTTCCTCACCTACACCGCTTACTACAGCCTCTACGCCAGATTTTCCGACATTGAGAACGACTTTTGCAGTTCCAGAGTAAGAAACCTCAAGAACAGAATCAGCGATTTTTACTTCCTCGATGAGACCAGGCTTAAAGTCAAGTCCGAAATTGATTCCGCGAGTTGCCACAGAGATAATGCCAGAAACGATTACTACTGCGCTCAAAACGACGGCTACAGGGAAGAATTTGCTAAAATTAATTATCTTTTTCATTATTTTACTCCCCAGCCGATGCTGACCTTTTCGTGTCCGACTACATCAGTGTTGAAGTCGAACATAAGTCGTGAAACAACGAGAGCCGTGAATACAGAAGAACATACACCGATTGCAAGAGAAACGGCGAAGCCCTGAATTGAACCAGTTCCCAGTTTTGAAAGGAACGCAGCGGCGATAAATGTCGTGATGTTTGAGTCCATGATTGCCCAGAACGCATTGTCGAATCCGGCAGCGATTGCAGCAGCGCGGCTCTTTCCGTTTCTGAGCTCTTCCTTGATTCGCTCGAAGATGATTACGTTAGCGTCGACAGACATACCGACTGTAAGGATCATACCTGCGATAGAAGAAAGCGTAAGCGTGAGATTGAATGCGCTCAATACAGAGAACATGATGTACATGTTCAAAATCTGCGCGATAACGGCATTGAAACCTGCTCCCTGATAGTAGATGAGCATGAATGCGAGAACCGCGATGAGACCCCAAGAAAGCGCCTTGATACCCTGCTTGATTGCAGCCTCACCAAGAGAAGCTCCTACAACCTGCTGGCTCTCAACCTCAAGAGGAACTTCAAGCCATGCTGTCTGGAGAACTTTCTGGATGTTCTGTGCTTCCTCAATGCTGAATCCGCCGGAAAGAGAAACCTGACCACCACCAATTTTTGTACGGATAGTTGCGGCAGACTTGATCTTGTCGTCGCTTACGATTGCAAGACGCTCACCGATGTGGGCACCTGTGAAGTCAGCGAAGATATCAGAACCTTCAGAATCGAGCACAAAGTTTACCTCAGGCTGATTGTTTGTCTGGTTTGCAGTTACCATTGCTGATTTTACGTGCTTTCCGTCGAGCGCAATTTCCTTCTTGACGCAGAGGTATCCGATTCGCTCGTCGAGACCGTAATCATCTTTCTGATAAAGTCCCATTACCTCGCAATCCTCAGGAATGATAGAAGAATCGATGAGTTTTCCGTCGGAATTGAATGTTCCGGCAGGATTTGAATTGTAGTATGCGTTGAATGCGTTAGTTGCGGCATCATCAACAAGGCGGAAATTGAGGATTCCTTTACCCATGATGATTGTGTTTACGCTCTCAGAGTCAGCGGCACCAGGAATTTCGATGTAGATGCGATCCTCACCCTGCTGGCGAACAACCGGAGACGTAAGACCGAATTTATCGATGCGGCCAGTGAGCGTCTCGATAGCCTGAGCCATAGCCTCGCGCTTAAACTGAGCAACATCAGCGACTTTGTCTTCTTTTGACTGAGCCGCAAGAGCTGCGTCGAGGTCAGCACGAACGATGATGTTCATACCACCGCTCAAGTCGAGACCGAGCTTTACAGAACTCTCATAGCGTTTTTTTGCAGAGAGAATCTGATCACGATATTTTGATTCGATTACACCAAGAAGCTCATTCTCCGCATTGTATCCTGAAAAAGAATCGAGGATTGCAGAAACAGTCATAACTTTCGGCATTTCAGGAGCGGCTTTTCCAGCATCCTTGTAAGCCTTGGCAAGCTTCTTGTAGTTTTTCTTTGCTGCCTTTTCGAGATAAGCGTAAGAAGAATCAAGAACAGCATCCGGATTTGCTTTTGCAATTTTGACGATCTCGTCCTTGTCTTCTTTTGCTTTGACTACTGTATAGTCCTTGATTTTTTCAAGAGAACTGAGCGCAAGGTTCTGCTCATCTTTTGGTGTTCGCGCATACCAGTTGATTGAAGGCAAGAGGAATGCGAAACAGATTGCAAGGACTACCAGAATAATGGTAAAACGACTTCGTTTGTTCATTTTAAATTGTACTCCGGTACTTTTTTATTTATTTTCAGCATTCTCTGAAGAAGATTCAGAAGGAGTTTCTTCCGGCTGTTTTTCTTCAGATTTTGCTTTTTTGTCATTTTTATTTTCTGCAGGTTTGTCGCCGATCACAGATGCGATTGCAGAGCGGTTGAATTCAATTTTTACACCTTCATCAACCTTAACGATAACTGTCTTCTCTTTTGCTGTTGCAACAGTACCGTGGATTCCGCCGACAGTGACAATCTTGTCTCCTTTTTTTACGGCGTTAATCATTTTTTCAGTTTCTTTCTGTCGTTTGCTCTGAGGACGGATAATGAAAAAATAAAAAATAACAAAGATTAAGACGAGCGGAACTACGCTCATAAAGCTATTTGGACCTGCACCATTCTGTGCGGCCTGAAGCAAGGTTACAATAGACATTATATTTTCCTTCCTTAATTTTTTTTGGTTTTATAGATTATCATTTTACTTTCGTAACGGCAATATCAAAAAAACGACATATAATTGGTAATAAAAGCATATAAGCATTTTTCTGAAATAGCACAGGGCTGAAAAAGCCTTCCGATCCGGTTTCCGCAAAAAAAATCTTACTTGAGGAGGTTCTCAAGATTCTGATTGAGGGCAAGCAGATGCTCGTCCTTCGGAGAAAGTGCCACGACCTGCTTAAGATAATACTGGGCTTTGCGATATTCCTTTTTGTTGAAATAAATCGTATAGAGACGGTACAGGGCATCTTTGTTGCGCGGGTTTGAAGTGAGGCTAGAGCGCAGATCAGCAAGAATTGCGACCTCCCCCGAATCGATGAAACTTTTTTCGTAGTAGAGAAAGCTTTTCATCTTTGAGGAGCTGGTCGCGAGGAGCTGGTTTATGAGCCTTGAGGCCTCCGCTGTCCTGCCGGTGGCAACCAGAACATGAATGTAAGACTGGACTGCATCCTCATCCGATTTATTCTCCAAGTAGAGCGAAGAAGCGAGTTTGTAAGCCTCGTCCTTTCTGCCGCATTCAAGACAGATCTCGACATGGGAGAAAAGAGAGCTTTTATCGACGCCTTTCATCTGGATGAGGGCGGAACTCGTGGCATAGGCATCATTCCAAAGTTTTTTCTGCATCATGGACGCAACTTTTATAGCGAGGGCGCGGACATTTTTAGGATCTTTCGAAAGAATCAGATCCGCAAGCTCTTCCCCGGACTTTCCGCCTATGTCAGTCCCCGTCTCGGATGCAAGGGATGAGGCAAGGACTATAATCTCGCTGTCATCAGGATAGAGCGAGAGCGCATTTTCGATTGTCGAAGTGGCAGCCGGAATGTTTTTATTCCATTCCTTCTGGACTTTATATCGCAAAATCAGATAATCGCGTGAAGACGTGTCGGTTCTGGCATACGCATCCAGAAGCGATGCCGCGCGGATATATTCGCCCTTCTTGATCAAGAGCCTCGCCCTGAAAAGCACGAAATAGCGGTTCTCAGGCTCTATCTGAAGAACCCTGTTCACAAAAGCCTCGCATTCCTCATACTCACCGGAAGAATATTTTATTTCTGCGCAAAGCTTTAAAAGCTGCCGGTTCTGAGGAAACGCAGAAAGCAGAGAATTTGTCAGGTAGGAAGCCTTTTCATAATCAGCAGACAAATAGGCTATGCGGGCAAGCTCAAAAGAAATCTCGAAATTCGACGGAACAACTTTTGCGGCTTTATCGAGGAAAGACTGCGCGGCCGGAAAATTTCCGGTTCTCTCGCTAAGGATTCCGCTGAGGTAGTTTACAAAAACAGATGAAGAATCTATCGCGAGGGCTTTCTCGAGCGAAATCCTTGCATCTTCATAAAAATCAGTTTTAGAGTCCGAGTGAAGAAGCACGAGAGGAGGCAGTGCATAGGCAAAAAAATCATCTGAACTTGAGTTCATGTCATAAATTCCGCTGTTTA
>CAMVSS010000060.1 GCA_947170195.1 uncultured Treponema sp.
GCGAGTATTCGTGGAAGATATTCATGACCTCGAGGGATTTTTCGTGATAGCGTTTCATCCGTGGGTAGATATAGATTCCGTTCGGGCACAGTCGGTAAGCCTGAAAAATTGGCATCGCCGAGTGCACTCCGAATTTCCTGGCTTCGTAGGAGCATGTTGATACAACGGCTCTCCTGTCCCCAGGTTTTCCTCCGACGATTACGGGCTTTCCCTTGAGCTGTGGATTGTCCAGCTGCTCGACTGAGGCAAAAAAGGCATCGAGATCAATGTGAAGGTAGACTTTGTTCATCATTCCGCCTCATTTTTTAATAAGCGGACTTCAGTTCTGTACAAATTGATTTTGTCGCTCGGGTAGATGGCCGTAATGAACACATATATATCGCTTTTTGTGTATGAAGCGTAGTCCACCGTGATTTTTTCCGGAGGATAATCAGGAATCAGAAAAGTCACCGCATCGACGTTCTCAAATGCCTTGATTTTTTTCTGCAGGTTCAGCGGTTCTACATCGTACTCGTAGATTGAATCGTAGACCGGCATTTCATTGTTCAGTCCAAATACGGAAACATTGTATCTTATGGCTTTTTTCTTTGACTGAATCGTTATGTGGTTCGTGCTCATGCCGAGAAATGAATCCTGCGCCAGGCTGACTGAAAGCGTCCCATGGTCTTCCTCAAAATAAATTTTTTCCTGATTTTTTTCTGTGCGGTCCAAAGGGCGGTATATGAAATTCGAGATTGCTGCAAGGGTAAGGAATATGAAGATCGATATCGCTCCCAGAGAAATCGCGCCGTTTCGGAAAATTCTTTTTAGAGATGTGTCCGCTTTTTTTGCATAGACATTGAACCTGACGAGAATCCTCAGCCATATTATCTGAAACGGAAATATTATGAATGTGAGGAAAATGTTTTCGAGGACTCCTGCCATAACCAGCTCATGGAGTATGTCGTTCTCTGCTTTTGATGCTATTGCATATGCGTACGGGGCGAACGGAACTCCCATCATCAGGAACAATATTATCAGGGACGGAATTCTTTTCGCCGAGCGAGAAAAATAAATTATCAGGTATTCAGCAAGAAAAGTCAGAAAAAGCAGGATGTCGCACATGGAGAACAGGAAGATGTTGAACATTGCGACGATCGAAATCATATAGCTGTAGACGACGGCGGCTATCGGAATGTGCAGCGTCTCCTGAAGCCCGAAAAGAACCGTTATGAAAATCATGGAGAAGAACAGTTTCAGCGCGTACTGCATCACCGGTGTCATTTCGATTGCCGTGGCTATGAGTGCCGTGCATTTCTGTCCGATGACAAATGATATGAAAGTTACCGAAAGCGTTAGAGGAATCAGGTAGAGCGAGTGGATCAGCTGCTTTTTGTATAGATCGCCATATTCTCCGAGGAAGGAAAATGAGCAAAGAATCAGTATTACGAAAATCTCTGCCGCTATGCACAGCCGCAGAAGCGATTTTTCGGTGAGGGAAAACGTCTTCTGTATTTTTGGAAAGGAAAAGAGTATGTAATGTCTGTCCCAGTCCGTGCTGATGTCGGGATGGTAGTTCTCCGCAATTGTTACGATGGCGGAAAGCTCGGACGCGGAAGTGAGCGAAAGTTTTACTGCCGGAATGCCCGAGTCTAAAAATAAAGAAAGCTTTTTGTCGCCCTGAATGAAGCCCAGCCTGTAAAGGGATGAGAAAATCGTTTCGGAGGTGAAGGAAATCTTTTGCGCCAGAAATGCTTCTTCTGTGAGCTTCGCGAGCCAGAGCGGAGAAGTGGCATGTTTTCCGCTGTTTTTGATTGAAGATTTCTTCTGCCTTGAGTTTTCGTTTGCGAAGTCAATGAGGACGGCGAAAATGTCGTCAGGATCGTCAACAGAGGAGACGTAAGTGTTTGTTCCGGTTCGCTTGAAATAGTTCTCGAAGAATGGCTCATCAAGAGCTGTCAGAACGACGGACACCGCGCACAGGGCGTTTGACGAGCGGATTTGCTCGAAAAAATTCAGAAAATCATCTTCGTTTTTTAAGAAGGTCTCCTGAGAAATTGCAAGCACTAAAGTCGTCCGCGTTTTTTCTTTCTGAAAAGCGCTTTCCGAATCATCTTTTGCTTCAAGTTTTTGAGACTGCGGCTTGATATCAAAGAGAAGGTTCCCGGCGAATTCATCCAGGCCTGTCTGGGTTAGTTCCTGAAAGAACGGCGTGTAGGAATTCTGTTTTAGGTTCTTTTCGATTGCGTTTGTAAGATCTGCTCCGTGCAGTTCATCAGATGCATTTAAAAAATTCAGTGCGAAGAGAGTAACAATTAAATATGTAAGAAATTTCTTAAAATGCATGAAAATAGAATATAATTTGTCAGTTTACAATGCAAGACCCTTGTTGTATAATAACGTTATCCAACAATGGAGAATTCATAATGGCTTCAGAAAAAAAATTCAGCTTAAATCTGCCCCTAAAAGTAATATTGACTGAAGAAGGTACTTCCCACTTTATCAGCAACAAAAAAAAGCTTCTCCGAATACGTCTTGCGGATAATGTTGAGGAATATGGAATATCACTGAATCCGTTTTCTCCGCAGTCAATCCAGAACATGATCATGGTTGACTACATATCAAAAATCGAAATTTCCATGTCGGAATTCGTTTCCGTTCGTCAGGAAGTCATGGATCTTTCTAAGGTCATCGTCTATTCAATCCTCTACAAGCAGTTTGACCGTCAGGTTTTTGCCGATTTGATAAAGTGTGACTGTGTAAGAAAGCATAACCGTGCAAATCCAAGCGAACTTATTGACGAGCGAACAAAAATCGAGGACAAGCAGATCCGTGCGGTGCTTTCAAGCAAGGAAGCCATCGTTCGCCAGGCAAAAAAAGTGATTCTCGATCCTGTCTGGAAATCAATAATGGAGAACAAAGAATACTCGCTTGAGGAGCGCAACATTTACCTCCTCATGACAGAAAAATTCTTGAACAGGCTTTCTTTGATGAACTGGTACATCATCATAAAGTTTTTTAAGGACAAGGAAGGCTTTAACCAGATAAACATCGCTATTCGCCATCTCCTGCAGATCTATATGGAAAAATCGCGCGTAGCTGAATATATATCAATTCTTTTGATGGAGCTTGCCCTCAACAATGAGAACAGCAACCTCCGAAAAGAAGCAAAGCTGATGTATCACGACGCTGATGACATCGATGCCCTGATGTTCGATCCTGAAGTGCGCTCGAAGATTGTCTCTGAGCTTAAGAAAAAGCATGAGCTGGTTTCTCTCTCATGGAAGCTTGGTGGCGGTTCTACGGCTATCGGAAAACAGGGACGACTTCAGATCACCGTCCTCAACAAAAATGATGAGTTCGAGGAAGTAAAGGAAAACATCGAGAACAAAATGGCGGCGGATACAAACAAACGTTCCCTCATCGATTTCTATCGCGAGCTTCCGGATGGTCAGGAAAACACGGACTTGGGTCTGTACTACCTTTCTTATCTTGATGATGCGTGCAAAAAGATCAACGTTAAGTTTGAGTCTATCGTAAATCAGTTTACTTCAAACGACCTCACCGTCATTAACTTGATATTCAATTTCTAATCCTCCTATGAAGACAAAAAATGCTCCGTTTGCTATACGGACGGCCGTATTTTTCGCCATCAGTGTTTTTTTTCTTGCATCATGCTCGGAGAGCGTAAGTTCGATTGTTTCTGTGTCGGCCACGGCTGTCTTCGATTTCGAGAACGATTCTGATCTTCCGTCGCAGAGGCTCTGTGTCTTTTTGAGAGTGTCGAATGAGATCCAGAGGGTTGATAAAATCATAGTTCGTTGCGAGGAAGAAAAACTTTCGTGGACGGTGGAGAAGCCTGCTTTTTTTTCAAGTGGCGACATGCAGTTTGCGTTCTGCAATAATCTTCAGCCACCCCGCGATAAAAATATTCCTGAGGGTAGGTACGAGATTACCTATGTTGATGCTGCAGGAAATGAGGACACATCTTATTTTACAATAAAATATAATTCTGATATTATTGCTCCGAATCCTGATGAAAAAGTTCTTATGAAAAAGCTTGGAGGATATGTCTCATCGTTTGGAATTTATGATTCCGACGGCGAACTTTTGTATCTCGGAAAAAAGAAAAGTTCATGGAATGATGTTGACGGAATCTTAAAAGATTATAGAATTGCGGATTTCACAAGGAACATGTATTCGTCGGCGGATTACACGGTTTTGTGTATATTGCCTTCGGAAAAACTGATTTATCAATAGGAAAACAGAATGGAAGAATTCGAAAACGAAAAAATCGAAACCAAGGCTCCTGAAAGCGGGGAAAAATCAATTCGGCGTGAGATACACACTTTTGTCCTCCGTGCCGGACATTTTACAAATGCCGAAAAAGAGGCTTACAACACTCTTCATGACGTTTGGTGCGTTCCGTATAATTCAGAAGAAAAAATTGATTTTGAGAAAATCTTCGGAAATAAAAATCCTGTCGTGATTGAAATCGGTTTCGGAATGGGAAAGGCGACCGCTATAATTGCACAAAACAATCCTGATATAAACTATCTTGGAATTGAGGTTCATAAGCCGGGGGTTGGAAAACTGCTCGGAGAAATAAGGGACAAAAATCTGAAGAACATCAGAATAATCGAGCACGACGCAATGGAAGTTCTATCCGATATGATTGATGACGAGAGCGTTAGCGCGTTCCACATTTTCTTCGCTGATCCGTGGCCTAAAAAGCGTCATTTTAAGCGCCGCCTCGTTCAGCGTCCTCGCACCGATTTGATGACAAAAAAGCTCGTCAAAGGCGGCTACCTCTATTTCGTGACTGACTGGCTTCCGTACGCAGAATTCGGCATGGAGCAGCTTTTGGCGACCGAAGGCCTGAAGAACAAGTATGATGGATATGCCCCGCATCAGGAATGGAGACCTGAAACGCGTTTCGAGCAGAAAGGACTCGACGCAAACCGTGTGATCAACGAACTGATGTTCGAAAAGGTTTAAATTCCTCGCGTAGAGCTCTGAGTAAACGGAGAATATTCTGGACTAACTCTGTGCCCCATGAAGCTCTGTGAGAAATTTTATTAAGGAAAGATTGATGGCAGATTTATTTGATATTGATGAAACGAAGCGAATCAGCGAGCTTGCGACTTTAATCAAAAAATATCAGGACTCATATTACAACGGCGAGGGGGAGATTTCCGATGCTGAGTTTGACAAGCTTTGGGACGAACTCAAATCCCTCGACCCGGAAAATCCTGTCTTAAAGCGTGTCGGAGCTGACTCAGGCAATTTTGCGAAAATCCGCCACATCATGCCGATGGGAAGCCAAGAAAAGGCGGCAAATCCCGAACAGTTCCTTGCATGGACAAAAAATCACGCGTACCCGGAATATTTGGTTGAGTACAAGCTTGACGGTGCTTCCCTTGAGCTTCAGTATTCGCACGGAGAACTTTTGCGTGCAGTCACCCGTGGAGACGGAACAATCGGCGACGATATCACGCCAAACGCGCGCAAAATGCAGGGAGTTCAGGCGGGGCTTTTTGACAGGGACAGCAATAAAATCGACTTTACGGGAGCGGTGCGCGGCGAAGTAATCATGACGCACACTGTTCACGAAAAATTCTACGCTGACAAAGCAAACTGCCGGAACGCTGCGAACGGTCTTATGAAGAGGAAGGACGGCTCTGGAAGCGAAAACCTGTGTCTCATGACCTACGATGCCCTTGCAACCGAGGGGGAAAGTCCTTTTTCTGATGAAGAGGGCAAAATCAACTGGCTTAAATCATGCGGCTTTAACACAAGCCCTTTAAAAATCTGCAAAACACCGGACGAAGTAATCGAATACCGCGCCGAAGTCATGGAAATCAGGAAAAATCTTGACTATGACATCGACGGTCTTGTAATAAAAGAGCGGCGGATTGACCTTGAGGATGCAAGCCGCGCTCGCCCTGACAGGCAGATTGCTTTTAAGTTCTCGCTCGAAGAAGCCGTATCAATTTTGCGCGAAGTTGAGTGGAGCGAATCGGGAGCAACTTACACACCTGTCGCAATTTTTGACGAAGTTCAGCTCAACGGAACCACGGTTCAGCGTGCTTCTCTTGCCAACCCCGACACAATGCGCGCTCTCGGAGTCAAAATCGGAAGCCGTGTAGTCGTCGTTAAGCGCGGCGAGATTATTCCTAAAATCGAAAGCGTTCTCGTTGAAGAAGCAGGGCAGGAGACACATGCAATCGTTTTTCCCCACAAATGCGAAACCTGCGGAAGCGAGCTTGTTGACGAAGGAAGCCGCCTTTACTGCCCGAACAAAAACTGCTCGAAGCGCGTGCTCCATCAGCTCCAGAAATGGATCGGCGTGGTCGATATCCGCGATTTCGGCGACACTCTTTTGCGCGAGCTTTTCAAAAACAAAGAAGTCACTTCGATTTCAGACATTTACAGACTCACTGCAGAAAAACTTGTTCCGTACTTTTTGAACGAAGAATCAATCGAAAGTCAGAAAGATTCTCTTGGCGCAAAAAAAGTCTACGAGAGCATTCAGAATCACCGCCGCATGTCGCTTGCAACATTCATCGGCGGATTTGATATCGAAGGAATCGGTGAAACGATGGTGCAGAAGCTTATTGATTCAGGCTTTACTTCCTTAGAAAAACTCCTTTCTGCCACGGAAGAAGAAATTGCCGCTGTATACGGATTTGCTGAAATCACTGCAAAGATTTTTGCTGAAGGTCTTGCTGAAAATAAAGAAGAGATGCTCGCCCTTACCGAAAGCGGCACGATTGAGCTTGAGCAGATTGGCGGCGGCGCGCTTGCCGGTAAATCGTTCTGCTTTACGGGCGAACTTCACACAATGAAGCGTGCCGATGCAGAAAACCTCGTCAAAAAAGCCGGCGGTTCCTGCAAATCAAGCGTCACAAAGGATTTGAGCTACCTCGTCACGAACGACACTTCTTCCGGCTCTTCAAAGAATCAGAAAGCCGCTAAGTTCGGAATCCCGATCATCAACGAAGAAGAATTCTTGCAGATGGTAAAAAAATAGACGCTGCCAGGATTTTTTTGCGGGGCGAATGGCTTAAGTAAGCTCGGGCAACGCTGAATAAATCCCGCCTAGGATTTTTCATTATTGCTCCGCGTTTTCCTTAAATATAATACATGAAGCCTTCTTGATTTTTCTCGGCTATCTGATCGAGTGTCACCGAATCCACGAAGTTGTTTATCGTATTCTCAAAATCTTTCCAGAACGCTAAATTTCCCGTGTCTTTTACGATGTTGTTTTCCGATGTGGCGAGATCACAAGGCTTCAAATCTCCCTCGACCGCGCGGAGAATTTCCCCGGCAGTGTAATTTGACGGATTTTTTACCAGACGATAGCCTCCGTTCGTTCCTCTGGTTCCGTATATGAGTTTTGCCTTGCTCAGCTGAATCAGAATCTGTTCAAGATACTTCATGGAAATGTTGTACCTGTGGGAAAGAATTTTTAATGGCACGACTTTTTCCTGTGGCTGTGATGCAAGTTCTGTCATTATTATGAGTGCGTATTGTCCGCGTGTAGAAATCTTGAACATTTTTTTTCCCCCTCTTATCGTAAATAATCTAAAACATACTGAACGGCGAGGGCAGCTGCGTATGAGTAGCTGTCTTCTGCCAGATCGAAATGCTCGTTGTGATGTGGATGCCTTGTCGCCTCGCTGTCGCTTGAGCCTGCGTGTACGTAGGTTCCCTTTGCTTTTCTGGAAAAATCCGCGAAATTGTCCGAACCGAATCGTTTGTTCAGGTCGGTGATGATGTTTTCCTCAGGAACGATTTTTCTTGCGGATTCAATGACTTCCCGTGCTGTTTCCGGAGGATTGTTGCAAGGATCGCAAATGTCTTCTATGCTGACGTCAGCTTTCGCTCCGTATTCAATGGCGGTATTTTCTGCGATTTTTCTGACGGCATCTCCGAGTTTTTTTCTCGCTTCCGGTGAAAATGCCCTTATCGTTCCCTCAAGGACAGCCTCTGCCGGAATTATATTGTAGGTTGTTCCCGAGTGAAAACTTCCGACTCCGATTAATGCCCCTTCGACCGGCGAAATGAGTCTGCTGACGACAGTCTGCAGCTGGGACGCGATGAGTGCGCCTATAAAAACACTGTCGGAACCGTTCTGCGGGGTCGTTATGTGCGCTGATTTTCCATGGATGGTGATTTTAAAGCGGTCACAGCTTGCCATGTCGTTTCCGGATTTTATTCCGAATTTTCCTACATCCATTCCTGCCTGGAAATGAATTGCAAAAGTTCGGTCAACTCCGTCCAAAACACCGGCTTCTATTATATCCCTTGCACCTTTTCCGATTTCTTCAGCTGCCTGAAAAGCAAGAATCACCTTGCCGGAAAAATCGTTTTTGTGGCTGAGAATCAGCTTTGCGCTTCCCAGAAGATATGCTGCATGTCCGTCGTGCCCGCATGCATGCATGATTCCGTCGTTCTGGCTCTTATAAGGAACATTGTTCGCTTCCTGAATCGGAAGTGCATCGATATCCGCGCGAAGCAAGAGCGTTTTTCCTTTTTTGCCGCTGTCAATCTCTGCGATTACATTTGTTTCCGAAACCCGTCTGAAAGGAATCCCGATCTTTGAGAGTTCTTCTTCGATATGAGTGCATGTATTGAACTCGTGCAAGCCCAGCTCAGGGTGAGAATGAAAATAGTTTCTCTGTTGTACCATATATGATTTGAGTTCGAATGCCTCTTTTAAGATTTCCATACTAGCCTCAAGAAAATAAAATTTTTTCAAAACCTATTGACTAACTAGGTAATAAGTAATATATATATTTTAACATCAGAAACCTAGTAGGTCAATGGGTAAAGAAAAAGATCGCATGGAGGTGCGTTATGAAAAAATCAGTATTTAGAATTTTTGGTGTTTTGGCAGTTGTTTCAATATCAGCAGCAGTCATGGGGTGCTCGAAGAAATCTGGGGGAGGAAATCCTTCAGAGAAGAAAAATATCACATACAGCCGGTCGCAGGGGCCTTACACAGTTCTTTTTGAAAACGGCGTAAAACCGATCCTCGAGGCAAAAGGCTATACGCTCAAAGGATATGATTATTCAGAGCTTGCTCTTGCCGATGATGCGGTGAATGGCGGTGACGTTGATTTTAACGTCGAGCAGCATACGGCTTATGCGGAGAACTACAACAAGGGAAACAACGGAAAACTCGTTCCTATTACTCCGATTCCGACGGTTCCTGCAAGCCTTTTTTCTTCAGCATATAAATCTGTTGATGATATAAAAAATATCAATAAGCCGAAGGTTGCTGTTCCGAACGATCCTGCGAACACTGCGCGAGCTTATGTGCTTCTTCAGAAAATCGGCTGGATTACGCTTAAAGACGGTGTGAACCTCTCCGCTGTAACAAATGAGGATATCGCAGCTAATCCGTACAACATCCAGTTCACCGAGATGAAAAGCCTTAATATTCCGGCTGTTCAGGATGATTTTGATTTCGTCGTAATCACAGGTTCGATTGTATACAATGCCGGAATTGACGCTTCCACAGCGCTCGCAAAAGAGACTGTCCTTCCACACCTCGTTCTGCAGGTAGTTGTTCGCGAGGATAACGTTGAGTCCCAGTGGGCAAAGGATATCGTGAATGCATATCATTCCCTTGATTTCAAAAAATATCTTGAAAGCACTAATTATGAGAACGGACTTTTCTGGGTTCCGGACAATTATGAGTTCAAGTAGGATTGTATGATTGAGTTTTCGAACATATCAAAAACTTTTGTTGCAAAGAAAACTGAAGTGCATGCCTTAAAAGATATTTCCCTCACTGTCTGCGATGGAGATATCTTCGGGGTGATTGGATTTTCGGGTGCTGGAAAATCAACCCTCATCAGAATGGTGAACGCTCTTGAAGTTCCGACTTCGGGAACGGTAAGCGTTGATGGAAAAAATGTCGCCGAGCTGTCCAGAAAGGAGCTGAGGGCGTTCAGAAAAAATATCGGAATGATTTTTCAGCATTTCAATCTCCTTGAGAGCAAGACTGTTTTTCAGAACATCGCGATTCCGATGGAGCTTGAGAACTGGCCGAAAGAAAAAATCACTCAGCGCGTGAAAGAGCTGCTGAAATTCGTTGAGCTTGAGGACAAGGAGTTCGCTTTGCCGCGCGAGCTTTCCGGCGGTCAAAAACAGCGTGTCGGAATTGCGCGTGCGCTTGCCCTCAGCCCGAAAATACTTTTGTGCGATGAGGCTACGTCTGCTTTGGATCCAAGAACCACCGACTCGATTCTGGCTCTTCTTAAAAAGATCAACAGAAGTCTCGGAGTCACAATCCTGATGATAACGCATCAGATGAATGTGATTGCACAAATCTGCAATAAGGTCGCAGTCCTTGAGAAAGGCAGGCTTGTTGAGAGCGGATCTGTAATCGATGTGTTCGGAAATCCTGCTGAAGATACAACGAAGGGCTTTATCAGGACTGTTATCAATGATCAGCTGCCAGAAAGCGTAAAGGAGTTCCTCAGGAATTTCAAAAAACCGCAGAGGGTTCTCCGGCTTCGCTTCGACGGAAAAAATGCCGACGATCCCGTTATGTCGCTCGCCATCAAAGAAACCGGCGTGAATATTTCGATTTTGTTCGGAACGGTTACGGAGCTGGAGGGGAAGGTCGTGGGATTTCAGACCGTGCAAATTTCGGGAACGGAGGAGCAGCTTAAGGCCGCGGATGCGTTCTTTGACGAGCACAAAGTTCCCAAATTCAATGTTGAGCTTTAGGAGGCGGATAAAATGATTTTTGGAGTCAGCATACAAAAAATTTGGCTTTCGGTCGGTCAGACTGTTTATATGGTTGCCCTTTCGCTTTTGTTCGGACTTATAATCGCTTTTCCGCTCGCCCTGATTTTGTTTGCTACAAGAAAAGGCGGAATAAAGCAGAATTCATTGGTTTACAACGTTGCGGGCACATTGATTAACATCATACGAAGCGTACCGTTCATAATTCTGATCGTGTACATCATGCCGCTCACAAAGGTGATTGTCGGAACACGTGTCGGATCCACGGCAGCCCTTGTTCCTCTTACTTTTTTTATTGCGCCGTATCTTGCCCGCCTCATCGAGAATGCCTTGCTCGATGTCGATCCGGGAATTATCGAGGCGGCTCAGTCAATGGGCGCGACGACTCTTCAAACTCTGTTTAAGTTCGTCCTGCCTGAGTCAAAGGGCGGAATAATCCTTGGAATTACGACAGGAACCGTCGGATTGCTCGGAGCTACCGCAATGGCTGGTGCCGTTGGTGGCGGTGGAGTAGGAGATCTCGCTTTGACATATGGCTACCAGCGTTTCAACACTCCTCTTATGACTTCGACAGTCGTGATTCTGATTGTCTTTGTCCAGATAATCCAGCTTATCGGAACCTGGGCAAGCAGAAGAAAATAAACGTTGCCGGTTTTCAGGAGTCAGACTCTTGAAGCCGGCTTGAATCCCTTCACAGTGCAGGCATTATGGATTTTTCTTTTATTCAAAAAGTTATTCCGATGTATGTCGAGGCGGCTTTTCTCACGCTTAGGCTTGCTTTAATTGGAATACTTCTTTCGGTCGTTCTTGGGCTTGTTTGCGCGCTGATAAA
>CAMVSS010000061.1 GCA_947170195.1 uncultured Treponema sp.
GTCAGCTCGTGAATGTTGCTCCATAAATAAAAAAAATGATAAGATTATGGAACTTTTTTTGGGGGGATTTTTACTATGGATGAAAATACACTAAGTGCCGGAGATGTCGCCAAGGATGTCTGTTCTGGAATCGTTACGGGTGCAAAATCGATGCTTCATGTTGATGAGCTGACATCGTATATCACCTGGGGAAATCTTGCCCGGATTATAACGGGTGTCGTCGGCGTACTGATTTTCTGGGGAATTTATCGCGGCCTGCGTCATCTGGTGCGAAAAACTGCCCGAAAAACGTTTGAGGAGCGGAATGTCAATTCAATCCTTAAGGTCATAAAGTATGTCTTTTATGTTCTGATAACGATGTATGTCCTTGAGCTGTTCGGCATTGACCTGACTGCAATCTGGGGCGCGGCAGGAATTGCGGGCGTTGCGCTTGGTTTTGCCGCACAGACGTCGGTCAGCAACCTGATTTCCGGTCTGTTCGTGCTGACTGAGAAGACGATGCGCATCGGGGATTTTATCGAGGTTGACGGTGTTTCGGGCACGATCGACAGCGTGGGATTGCTTGCGGTCAAGGTGCACACTCTCGACAATCAGCTCATACGAATTCCGAACTCTAACATCATAAATACGAAGCTCAAGAATTATTCATCATATGAGTATCGCCGTTATGTCTTTGACGTTTCGGTTGATTATGCCACTGACCTTGAAAAGGCTATTGAGGTGCTGAAGAAGGTTCCTTCTCTGTGTCCGACGGTAATCACCGACAAAGAGGATTATGCGCCGAAAGCGTTCTGCACGACTCCGGGTGAAAGCGGAATAGGCATGAGCGTTGTGGTGTGGTGCCGGAGAACGGATTTTCTGGAGACCAAGAATGCGGTCTGTCTCGCCGTTATAAAATTGTTCAATGAGGCAGGAATCAACATTCCGTACAACAGGATGGATGTTTCGATTCTGAATGAAAATACTATTCCTTCCATCAATGTAAAGGCTTAATTGGGAATTTGCGCAGGATACGTACAGCATGGCTGAGGAAGCTTTTTTCTCAAGAAAATATTTAACGAGGCTCATTTATCCGCTGATCGCCGAGCAGTTTCTGGCGATGATGATCGGAGCGTGTGATACTGTCATGGTTGCTTCCATCGGTGAGGCGGCTGTGAGCGGTGTTTCGCTGATCGATCAGCTGAGCCAGCTGATGATACAGCTGTTCGCGGCTTTTGCGACGGGCGGTGCGGTTGTTGCGAGTCAGTATATCGGCCATAAGGACGATGAGCTGGCTCGGCGGGCGGCAAAGCAGCTTTTGACTCTCTCCGCGCTGACGGGATGTTTTTTTATCCTGGTGTGCATGCCGTTCAGGAAGTTTATTCTCGGCGTGTTCTATGGCGGAGTCACGGCGGAGGTAATGAGCAACTCGCTGATTTACTTTTTCTGGATATTGATTTCGCTGCCTTTCCTGGCGGTTTATAACGGCTGTGCGGCTCTGTTCCGCTCCATGGGAAACAGCCGTCTGAGCCTTAAGGTCAGCGTGCTGATAAATCTGGTGAATATTGTCGGAAATGCGGTTCTTATAATGGGGCTGAAGATGGGGGTAGCCGGAGCCGGTATTTCAACTTTGGCAAGCCGTGTTACTTCCGCGGTGCTCATGACGGCTCTGCTGTGCCGAAAAAAGGGAAACATCATCTATCTCGAGAAAATCTGGAAGATCGAGATCCGTTTTGACATGATCAGAAAGATCTTAAAAGTTGCCGTTCCGAGCGGAATTGAGAATTCTATGTTCCACATCGGCAAGATTCTCGTCTATTCGTTCATGTCGGGTTTCGGAATTGCGGCAACTTCGGCAAATGCCATTACGAATACGATCGCAAGTTTCTCAAACATATCTGGAAACGCGATAGGCCTTGCTTCGGTGACGGTCGTCGGGCAGTGCATCGGAGCCGGAAAGAAGGACGAGGCAAAGAAATATGGTCGCAAGCTGATGCGGGAAACGTATATAGGAATGTTCGTCGGCTGCGCATTTATTTTTGTCTTTGCTCCTTATCTGATTAAGCTTTTCAACCTGTCCGATGAAGCTAGTTCGCTTGCGCTGGGCGTAATAAGAACGTGCATGGTGGCAAATATAATCATCTGGCCGATGAGTTTTACGCTGCCTAACATTCTGAGGGCTGCGGGCGACGTAAAATACACAATGGTTGTATCCAACATAAGCATTTGGGTGTTCAGAGTATTGTTCAGCTATATAATTTCACAGTGGATTCTGGCGAGATTCCCGGAAAAAACGTACTATGCGCTTTATGGAGTATGGTTCGGAATGTACATCGACTGGCTTTTCCGGTCGGTTATGTTCGGTTTCCGCTTCCACGGGAAAAAATGGCTGGATAAGAAAGTTATATAACGCGGAGTTTTTATAAGGAGGCATGACAAAAAGTACGTCCGTGTACTTTTTGTCACGGCCGAGTTTTTGCCGTTGGCAACAACTCGCTATCCGTTGCCTCCATGCAACGCCGCTAACGCTGAATTTCTATAAGGAGGCATGATGAAAAAATCATCTGTTTTAAAATGCATTTTTACTGCTGCGGTAATCATTGCAGGCTCGTTGAGCTTTGCGCAGTCAAATTCAGGTTCCGGACAGAGCGGGTCAAAGACTCAAATATCTGTCAGCATAAAGCCGAATCAGAAAAAGACTTGCGAGGGTAAATGGGTTTTTGAGAATGGGGAATGTGTCACGACTCTTTTGTGCAACAGTGACGGTTCAATGTATTTCAGAATTGACAAGGGCAACGACATAAAGCTCTGGAAAGGAGCTTACACCATGACCAAGAAGGATTTCAGCTTCCATTCGATGATGTACAAGGAGCGGATCAACGGCGTTGACCGGACGGATAACTCGAATGACGAGCGATGGACGATCGAGTTCAAGAATGATGACGGCCGCGAGCTTAGAATCACTTCTACGTCGATGCCGGAAGACATGAACGGATATAATTTTTCGAATTCGGCAATTTTTCACGCGGCTCAGTAAAAAGCGGGCTGCGGGCAAAAACAGTCTGACTTTTAAAAGATTTGGTGTTATCATATATGTAGCAGTCTAAAATCTTGCGGTCGCAACGCGGCTGGCGTTTTTAGAAGTGCCTATATATACGGCATCAAGATCGTATGATTAAATCGCATATTTTTTAAGAAAAAATAAGGAGAAGTTTTTATGAAAAAAATTCTTTATGCTGTTTCAGCTGTAATTTTATCAGCTCTTATGTTTGGATGTGGCTCTACAAAAAAGGCTGAGCCAGCTCCTTCTGTTCAGATTTCGACACCGAAGATAAAAATCGAGCGCATGGATTGGCAGGGCGCAAGCATCGGTTCTGAGCCTCCTGCATGGCTTGAGGCTGTCGTAAATGGCGATGTGAACAGCGTTGCAAAGGCTCTCGGCGTGGACAGCTCAAAATACAAGGTTTTCGTCCTGAACAACAGCGGAAAGACTCTTGATTTCGTAAAAGTCTGGACGGAGCAGGTTGATGCAGTTTCTGAAGTCGCAGGTTCTATGAGCCGCGTTGTCGGTCAGACTGTAAAGGCTCAGCTTCAGGGTACGGACGAAGAAGTTTCTAAGGCTGTTGAGCAGGCTGTAACTGTTGCTTCCAGCGTCGAGCTCATCGGTCTCGAGAAAAAGGCTCAGTACTGGGTAAAGACACGCCGCCTCAAGACTGGCGTTACAACTCCTCAGTCAGATGCTGATTATGAGACACCGATTTATACATATTACGTCGTTTACGTCATGGAAAACAATGTTTTCGACAAATCTCTTAAATCTGCTATCGAGCGCGGAATCTCTGGCAACACGGATCAGTCTAATGTTCTCAAGCAGATCATCACATCTTGTCTTGCAAAAACTTTGATTCCTGATGTTGAGGTCTCAAAGTAACAGAAGGGGCTTAGTTTGAGAAAATCTTTTTTAGTTTTTTTTGCGGCTGTCGCAGTTTTGTGCTCATCATGCAAAAGTACGAAGGTAAGCAGATATTCCGATTCTGAATCTGTAAAGGATTTGAGCGGCTATTGGAACGAAAACGACATCAAAATTGTCTGTGAGGAACTCATAAAAGGATGCATTTCGTCACCGAGCGTTGCTAATTACAAGGCTACGAACGGAAGAAAACCGATCGCTATAGTCGGAAAAATTTCGAACAAGAGCAGCGAGCATATCGACACGGCAATGGTCGCAAAACGCTTCCAGACCGCAATCATAAATTCAGGAGTTATGTATTTTGTTGCGGACAGCGAGCAGCGCCTTGAGCTTCGTGCTGAAAAGGCTGATCAGGCTGAGAATGCATACGATACTGCAAAATCAATCGGAAATGAGCAGGCTGCGGATTTTATGCTGCAGGGAACTGTTTATTCCCATGTTGATGCTGAAGGCAAGGAATCTGTGCGCACTTATCAGGTTGATGCCCAGCTGATTGATATTGAGTCCAACAGAATCCTCTGGCAGGACGAGAAAGTTATCAGAAAGCACGTAAAAAAGGCTGCTGCTAAACTGTAACAAAAGATGCCGGAGGGATTTTCTTTTTCAAAAAAAATATTCGCAATCTCTTTGTGCCATAAACAATGCCGCCGGTATAAGTATGTTTTACCGGCGGTTCTGTTTGTGCTGGGCGTTTCTTTTTTTTCGTCCTGCGCGACTGCGCGTATGAGCGATCCCGAATATCTTGCGAAAATCGATTCTGGATCTTACGAAGACTGCATTATCTACCTGCAGGCAAAAAATTCAAAAAAACGTTCCAAGAAAGACATTATCCGGGACTATTATGATGCCGCAATGATGCTTCATTACAAAAAAAAGTATGAGGAATCGTTGACGCTCATGAACATAACCGACCGGATGATGGATGACGCTGTAACAAAAAGCATCTCGAAGGGCTTTGCGTCTGTTTTTTCAAACGATCTGGTGACTGATTACAGCGGAAATCCCTACGAGTATGTTTATATAAATATCTTTAACGCGCTGAACTATTACGGAAAAGGTAATGTTGAGGAAGCTGCGGTGGAAGTCCGAAGACTGAACGAAAAGCAGCAGAAATTCCTCAACGACTACGGCGAATGGCTCAAAAAAGACACGGAGGAAAAGAAGTCTTCCCAGCTGGATTCCGCTTATTCCGTGCTGAAATTTGACTACAACTCGCTCAAGAATTTTATTCCGCTCAAGCCGACGGATGCGGACATATTCCGCGATTCACCGACAGCCAGATATCTGAGCATCGTATTTGCTATGATGGACGATTCTGTGAACAACAGCTGGAATGTGGTTGCGGACAGCGCGACTCTGACCGCCATGAATCCGTCTTTTGATATCGCTTCCGAAACGAAGATCAATGATGGCATGGGCCGGCTTGACGTGCTGGCGTTTACAGGTTTGATTGGCAGGCGCGGCGAAAAGCGAATCGTCATCGGGCCGATTCCTGGACTTATAGTTAAGAATTCCGAGGGCACTGTTGCGATTCCTGATTTTGACCTTGAGTTCGTCTATCCTGCTTTTCCGTCACCGCCCGTTGCGCCAAGACCGAAAAGAGTGTATCACGGAAGGGGGCTTCCAGATTATGAACTTTTTCCAGGCAGCTCGGAGATCATAGTTTCCCCGAAGAATACTGTCGAAACCGTTCAGATCGTGGTTGACGGAACCCAGGTAAAAACTCTCAGCCTGCTTGAGGATTTTAATTATTCGGTTCAGAAGGATGTAAATTCGAAAGCCCGTATGGCTTTTAACAAGAGCGTCGCAAGAAGCCTCGTAAAAAAAGCATCGGCGGTTTCCGGGGCGTCAGTTTCGCTTTATATGGCGGATCAGCTTGCAGGAGCTTCCGCCGGCGGCGAAATTGCTTTTACCGTCGCTTATCTTGCCGCCGTAAAAGCAATCGATCAGGTTGATAAAACGGAGCTTGCGGACATTCGGCAGGTGTACACGCTGCCTGCACGTTCTTATGCCTCGGGAGTTGAGCTTAATCCTGGAAAGCATTCGCTTTTGGTGCGATATCTTTCTGCAAATGGGAATATTGTGGCGGAAGAGAAATTTTCCGGCATTGAGATAAAAAATGGAAAAACTACATTGGTGGAGTCAACATGTCAAAATTAAAATTCAGTCTTTTTTTGTGTTTCAGTTTTGTTTCAATCAGTGCTTTTTCAATGGGAAGAAGTGATGTTTCTCATAAGATACCTGATTGGGTAAATTCTTCCTCATCAGCCTATCCTTCATCCGAGTACCTGACGTATGCGGGCGAGGGAGCGGAACGAAAGAATGCGGAGCTGGATGCTTTGCGCGGACTGACTGCCGTTTTCGGTCAGAATGCGACCAGCGCGACTTCAAGCTCCCGCAGGCTTGTTGAGGCTGAGAGTGGCGGAAAAGTTGCTTTTGCCCAGGCTTCGGCGATCGATCAGGAGATTTTGCAGCAGGTTGATCATGACGATGTGATCGGCCTTGAATTCAAAGAATATTTTGTTGATTCAAAATCAGGAAAGAATTACGCGCTTGCGGTTATGAACAAAGCGAAGACCGCGCAGATTTACAAAGATATGATGTTAAAAAATCAGAAAGTGATAAACGAGCTTTTTGATCAGATAAAATCCGGGGACGAGAACACTTTGCAAAATTATGCGCGCCTTGATTTTGCAGAGGAGATTGCCGAGAGAAACGAAAAATATTCCAACCGTCTGAATGTGCTTAATTCATCTCTTTACAAGGAAATTTCACCGAAGATCTCTACGAAGACTTTCATTCACAAAAAGAAGCTCGATATGGCCGAAAAGATACCGATTTGCGTCTTTGTAACGCAGGATTCTGACGGAAGAATCGCGAAAACTTTTCAGGAGATAGTTTCTTCCTTAGGTTTTAATTCAACTCTTGGCTCCAACGAGCGTTACAAAATCGAAGTGAAGCTGAATCTGACGGAATCTTCAAGTTCTGACGGAAAGACTTTTTTCTGCGAATATACTGTTGAGGCGGCTCTCATCGATACGTTTATCGGGGAAACTATAATTCCGATGACGATGAGCGGTCGTGAAGGCTCAACGACGTATCAAAATGCCGTCGTTCGCTCCAAACAGAAGATTGCGGCTAAGGCAAAAGGGGAATTCCAGAAGAATTTTTCAGAATATCTCCAGAATTTCGCATATTTTAAAGATTAAAAATCTAGCTTTCTCGAAAATATATATTAGAATATAACAGTAATGCAAAAGTTATATTCAGATACAAAAAAATTAGATGCCTCTTGTAGAGTTGCTTACGGTCTTTCGGAAGAAATAATGATGGAAAATGCCGCGATGGCATTGGAATCAGTCGTAAGAAATCCGACTCCAATCAGCAAAGACAGACGACAGCCTTTGAAAGTTTTAATTTTGTGCGGCGGTGGAAACAATGGTGCTGATGGATATACTTTGGCGCGGCGGCTCAGATTTGATTACGACGTGAACGTCATCCAGTTTTTCGAGCCGAAAAGCGATTTGTGCCGGGTTCAGGCTGAGCGGGCTGATAAATGCGGGGTTCGTTTCGTAAAAAGAGAGGATCTTTCGTTCTACGACCTGCGCTATGCGGACATAATCGTGGACTGCGTTTTTGGCAGCGGTTTTCATGACAATCTGGATGATAAAACAGCAGAAACCCTTGGCGACATGAATTCGTGCTCTTGCCTTAAAATCGCCTGCGATGTTCCGACTGGACTTCGTGCCGACGGAACGGTTGCGTTGGGCGCTTTTATTGCCGATGTTACGGTTACAATGGGCGCGCTAAAATATGCCCTTTTTTCCGATTATGCGAAAGATTATATCGGTGAGATAAAAATCGGTGAGCTTGGCGTAAACAAGCGGCTGTATGAGAATTCCGGAAATAGCAGTACTGCGATCGGCTATGTCCTCGATGAATCCGACTTGGATTTGCCGCATCGAAAAAAGAACAACGTGAACAAAGGCTCTTTCGGTCACGTGGCTGTTATATGCGGAGAAAAAACAGGAGCTGCTTGCCTTGCCGGTCGTGCCGCGCTGAGATTCGGAGCCGGGCTCGTATCTTTGGTGTGCAAGGACAATCAGAAGAAAGAGTTTTATTCTTTCCCGGAACTGATGTGCGACGTAAAAATCCCTGAGAACATAAATTCTCTGGTGGTCGGAATGGGGCTTGGCCGGGACGGTTCCGCGCAGAAATATTTTGACTGGCTGTGTGAAAATCCGAATGTAAAATGCGTCATCGATGCTGATGCGTTCTATTGCGATGGTATAAACGAGTTTCTTTCAAAGCGAGAGAAAGATGTTGTCTTGACGCCGCATCCGAAAGAATTTCAGGTGCTTCTCAAGAAGTGCGGATTTGGAGATTATACGGTGGAGGAGTGCAGGATAAAACGAATCGAATTCGCCGAAAAATTCTGCCGCAAATTTCCGTACAAAGCGCTGATTTTAAAAGGTGCGACCCCGATGATTTGCTATTTTGACGGGCACAAGTATCAGATGTTCGTAAATCCGCTGGGAGAACCTTGTCTTGCGAAGGGGGGCAGCGGCGATGTTTTGAGCGGAATGACCGTGGCTTTGCTCGCGCAGAACTACAACCCGCTGGAGGCGGCAACAAACGCTTCTTTGGCGCATGCGCTTGCCTCGCATAAGATAGCCTGCGACTATGCGATGATTCCGCTGGACTTGATAAATGCTCTTGCAGAATTATAAAAAAAATAGCTGCCAGAAAAGCGACTGATCCGAAGCTTTCCCGGCAGCTATTTTTTTTGCCCGGACAGGTTAGCGGCGGCGCTTTCCCTGCTCGATAAAGTTCATGTGGGCTTTTTCCTTTGCGCTCAGCCGGCGTTTTCCCAGATCGATTTTTTCGCCGTCAAAGAGCTGGAAGTTGTGCTCCTGCTTGCCCGATGCGCGTTTAGCCGATTTTTCGGAGCGCGCCGCCTTAGGTGCAAGCCAGAGCGGTTGCTCGGGATGAAAATCCCCTTTTTCTACGTACGCCCGCCATTCCTCCGGCTCCGCCACTTCAAAGCGCAGCTTTTCCTGAGTGAACGGATGAACGAATTCCAGCGTGCGGGCGTGCAGGCAAAGGCGGTGGAAAGGATCTGTTTTTGCGCGGTAGTTCTCGTCCCCGGCGAGCGGATAGCCTTTTGATGCGAGGTGCGCTCGGATCTGGTTCTTCTTTCCGGTGTCTAGAGAGAGCTCGAAGAGCGTGTGTGTCTTTCCGCGAAGTATTGTCCTGTAGTTTGTGCGCGCCGGAACGGTCTTGAAGTGTTTGTCCTCGGCAAATTCTCCGCTGTTCTTCTCGGATGCTTTAGGGACGAAGCCGACATTGTGCGCGTTGAATGCGAGAGGATCGTCTATGAGTCCTTCCAGCGGGAGCAATGCTTTTGCATTTCGCGGATTTTCCGCAACAGCACGGTAGAGCCGTTCCGTGACCATCTGGTGCCAGCTGTCCATTATGATTTTCTGGGCATTTTCGGTGAGGGCAAACATCATTACGCCGCTCGTGTCGCGGTCGAGGCGGTGGACTACGAACGGTCGATGTTTTGCGGAGTACGTGCCGTTTTTGCGCATCATTTCCTCAAGGAGGTGCTGCGCGGTGCGGGCGCGGCTTCCTGGATACGGAACGCTCAGAAGACCCGAGGGTTTGTGGATTATGCAGATGTGCTCGTCCTCAAACAGGACGTCGATTTTTTCTTTTCCGCCTGCCTGCGGACTTTTCTTTTTGCTTTGTTCTGTTTTCATGTTTTGTCTATCGTATAAAGTTTGTGAAAATCTTTTTTTCGGCTTCTGGCTGAGGAACTCCGGCTTTTTTTCCTGCCTCAATGCTCTTGAGAATCCATGCGAGGTTTCTTCCGAGCGTTTTCATGATCTGTACGCCCTCTTCGTCACGGAGCGCTTCTTCCGGTGATGAGCCGTGCATCATGTTCCAGTAGCGCGATGTGACGACCGGCTGCTGGGCGTAGGTGGTGTATTTGTTAAGGACGTCGAGGCTTGCGGTAGTTCCGGCGCGGCGGGCGCATGTGACGGAAGCTGTCGGTTTGAAGCGAAGCGTGCTTTCGCCCTGCATGTAGAGCCGGTCGAGGAATGCGAGCATTTCTCCGCTCGGGGATGCGTAGTAGACCGGCGAACCGAGCACGATGCCGTCTGCGGTTTTAAGAGTCTCGATCGCTTCTTTTACGAGGTCGTCGATGTTGGTGGTGAAGACTCTTCCTCCAACAAAGAAGATTTCCGTTTCGATACCGTTCGCCTGCAATTCCTGTGCTACGAGGCTGAGTGCGGTATTGGTACAGCCGTTTTCTCGGCGGCTTCCGTTAAAAAGAACTACTTTCATGTTTTCCTCCAGGGAAATGCACTAGGGCATGGAGCGGTGGCGAAGCCAGTCGAAAGCCGGAGGCTTTTGACCGAGGGTACCGAGCCGCGGAACGCCCGACCCGCAAAGCGGGGAGTGCCCTTAAATAAAAAAAATGCTAGAATCTGAGCATGACGCCATTAGAGAAATATTACAACAAATTCAAAGAAGAGCACAGACTTACGACACGGCATGGAATCGTAGAATTCCGGGTTTCTATGAAATTTATTCACGAGGCGATTGAGCTGGCGGCAAAAAACAGGGCGGAAGATGAGTCTGTGAGGATTCTTGACGTCGGGGCGGGAACAGGGCGTTATTCGGTGGCGCTTGCACGCGAAGGATTTGATGTGACTGCTGTTGAGCTTGTGAAGCATAATCTTGAGATCTTGCAGTCGAAGCATGAGAACGTGAAGAGCTGGCAGGGAAACGCAATGGACCTGCATTTTCTGGCGGACGATTCGTTTGACGTGACGCTTTTGTTTGGGCCGATGTATCATCTGCATTCGGACGAGGACAGGCTCAAGGCTCTGAGCGAGGCCAAGCGCGTCACAAGAAAGGGCGGATTTATTCTGGTCGCCTATGTGATGAATGAGTATGCGGTGCTGACATATTGTTTTAAGGAAGGTCATATAAAGGACGTGCTGGAAAAAGGCACTCTCACTGACGATTTTCATACGATCACGTCGATGGAAAAGGATTTGTACAGTTATACGCGGATTGAGGACATGAACCGGCTGAATCAGAAAGCGGGGCTTGAGCGCGTAAAGATTTTTGCACCTGATGGTGCCGCTGATTACCTGAGGCGTGAGCTTAACGCGCTTGACGAGGAAAGTTTCGAGCAGTTCGTCAGATATCAGATGGCGATTTGCGAGCGGTCCGATTTGCTGGGCGCAAGTTCGCATACGGTGGACGTGCTGCAAAAAAACTGACGCTGAGGTCGGATTGCGCGGCTGTGGCTGCAATTACGGGTGTTGGTGTGGATGCCGATGCAAGTGTTGGTCTGGATGCTGTGTTACGGCTTTCGTCCGTGTTGCGCCGGATGCTTTTGGCTACAGGTCGGGGAGCACGTCCTTGAAATAATGGTTTTCTATCATTGCTTCGTTCATGAGTTCTCCGAGCGAAGCGTATTTTTTTCCAAGGAAGGTTTCCCCGAAAACGTAGACTGTCTTTCCGTTGGAGTCGACGTCGTAGGTGAGGTTGTACTTCGTGCCGTTGAACGTGAGCTCGACCGCCCTGCG
>CAMVSS010000062.1 GCA_947170195.1 uncultured Treponema sp.
CCGAATTTCGCCAGAATTTTCCGTCAGAATATGTACAATTGCGGTCTTATGGCTCTCGACATGCCTAAAAAAGATATCGAGGACATGTTCAGGACTTTCGGAAACAAGGACTGCGAGTGCAAAATCGAGCAGAAAGAAGACGGTACTTGGAAAGTAAAGCTTATCGCAGGTTCCCTCTCAAAGAGCTATCCTTTCAAGCTTGAGGGCTTTGAGAAGGCTCTTATTGAGAACGAGGGCTGGATCGGCTTCGCTGATTCAAAATACTAGATCATTCATTGCGCGGATTCTTGTCTGCGCTTTGTTCAATCCTCACGGAGCTTTTGTGAAAACAGGGGTTTGTGAGGATTTTTTTATCTGATTTTTGTGCGGAATTCAAAATTTTTCTTTTACGCAGTTTTTTTTTATGTGATTCTCTTTTTGGTTTTTCCTCCGATTTTTGTTCAGCTTGGGGCTGTGGAGGGAAACTCTGGTTCAGGGCGGGTTCTTGAGCTGAGCTACGGGCTTCAGACCTATGCTCTTGCTTTTGTGGCTGGCCTGCTCTATTTCTTTTACAGGAGCGATTTTTATTCGGAGTGGAAAAAAGGCAGCCGCTTTGAGAGGTTTTTTGTATGCTCGTCTGTTTCCATGCTCGGATTCGGATTCCTTGTGCTGGTGTACGCGTTTCTTGTTGTGATTCAGCGCTGGACTCCGTTCTTTTCTGATGCGACTTTCTCAAAGGTTCACTTTGATTTTTCTTTTTCGGGGATCGCGGGCGTGTTTTTTGGTTCCCTTGCATCGGTTTTTTATGAGGAGATAGTGTACAGATTCTATCTTCCCGAGGCTTTTTTGCGCATTCATTTTTTTGAAACGTTCAGGCTCCGCAAGATTGCCCTTGAAGCCCTGTGCGTGATTTTGTTCGCGATTCCTCACTTGTACCTTGGCGTGCCCGGACTTCTGAACGCTTTTTTTTGCGGAATAGTGCTTAGGGTATGCTTTATCAGGTCAAAAACTATTTTTGTGCCCCTGCTGATTCATTTTTTGTACAATATTTCTATGATTGTTGCCGGAAGCATGATGTGATGTTCTTGTAGGTCCAGCCGCTTATTTCGTAAGAAGCGTTCTCGGACTGGAAGAAAAGGTTCTGCGTTCCGTCGTCTATCTCTGATTTTTTAACCAACATCGTGTAGAAATAGCTTTCTTCTCCGTTTGAGGTGTTTTTGTACACGGATATTGTCGTTATTCTGCCCTCTGCGTTCTGCACGGAAAGTTTCGAATCGAGCATTGCCGGCTGCGGAAGGTCTGGCAGGATCGTTCCGTGGCGGAGGGAAATCAGAAAATCAAGTTCCTTTTTTTGCGTTGTCATCTCTGTTCTGGATGTTTCTGCGTCAAAAAGCGTCGCCTGCACAGGATTCTCAGAGAACGGAAAAATTTCTTTTTTTGACCAGAAACTCATATCGGAAGTCAGGAACTGGGATACGGAGTCGGAAATTTCCCAGGTGCTCTTTGAGTCGGCTGACAGGGATATACGGGAAGTCAGCTGATTCTGCGAGAAAAAGTCTACTTTTGAGCACATGCTTCCATCCTTTTTAGTGAAAGTCACGGTGGCAGTCTTGTTTTCACGGGAAATTTTTTCTGAGACATGGTATGCTTTGCTGATTTTTATGAAATTTTCTATCAGCGACTGGACGGTCTTTTCATCGGCAAAAGTCGTCATGCCGCCATTCTGGGATTTTACAGTCCATTTGTCCCCTATTTTTTTTAGCTCTGCGGTGTCGAGGTTGTCCGAGATTTGGATCGCGCCGACTTCATCCCTGTATTTTGGATTCAGGAGAGCCGTCTCAATGAATTTCTGCTTGCCTGCCCGATTTGTCGGAAATAGCATTGCTATGGTGAACAGCACTGCTGAAAAAGCGAGGATTAAGTTTATTTTATCTGATTGAATTGATTTCATGTCGGAATGCTCCTTTTGCTGCCAGACAGAGAGCCAAAAGCAGGACTGGCATCAGGATAAAGTGGATTGCCAATGCGTTTCTTCTGGTTCGTTCGAATTTTTGTCCGTCCGTAATCTTGTAGAGGCTTTTGCTTGTCTGGGCCTTGCTCATCAGCTCGGCGAGCTTTTCTTCTCCGCCAAGCTTCAGTAGTTCCCGCGCTATGAAGTCATAGTTCCTCAGGTCCATGCTGTCCTCGGAAGATATGAATGAGGTTAGAGTCGTGTCGGTGAAATATTGGTCTGCAAGAACCAGAATGGAGCCTTTTCTTGCTGCTATCGTCTGTGTTTGAGATGCCGCACCGCTCTCCTTCGCGGTTTTTGGCAATACGAACGGATTTTCGACGAACAAATCCTGTGCCTGGCTTTCTTCCTGAAGCCATGCGGAAGCCGTCGTGATTAAAAGAGGTTTCGCGCTGTTGTACAGTGAGAGCGGACTTGTCCAGAATGCTGTCAGCCCTGCCGGAGCGTCGTCTTGAGGGAGAATCTGAACCCATAGCGGGTAGTTGACCGTGGTATATTCCGCAGTATTCCCCTCGCCGCTGACCATGGTGAGCGGATAGCATGATATATCTTCGACCAGAGCCGGGTTAAAAGCAAAGCCCTTTGAGTTCAGCATTTGAATCAGATGATCATCCCTGTTTTTTGTTATGTTCCAGTCACCTTCGATATCGACCGAGTACGGCGTGGTGGCGATGAACGTTTTGACGCCTCTTTCCGCCGCTTCCATTATTGCCTCAGCCTGCTCGTGGGAAAGATTTGACGAGCCGAAGACGAGCATTTTGTCATCTGTCGTCAGATATTCTGTAGTCTGCAGGATGTCCCTCACCTCAACGATTTTTGGCATGAAGCCTCTGGAAGCGAGATAAGGAGCAATGTATGAGTTTGTGCTTTCGAAACTTCTTCCGTTTCCTGAGATCAGGTAGACGGTCCTGTTTTTTTCTGAGATGAGTTCGGAAAGGCGTTGCGCGATGTCGTATTCGAGGTTCTGGGGCGAAAGAACGAAAGGAATCACTGTGGATTTTTCGAGATATTCAATCAGCACCGCGGAATAGACCGTGATGTACGATGTCCGCGTGGAATTTTGAGTTCGGATTTGCTGTCCCTGGACTCCGAGCCGCGAAAGTTTCTGGGAATCTGCGTTTTCAATCTTGAGGCTCAGTTTTTCTGAGAGCCGGCAGAAGTTCTCTAGGTAATCTATGATGTCGGAGCTTTGCGGATAGAGATCACGCAGCTCTTTTGAGCGGAAATATGTGATTCTCAGCGGATGCTCAAGCTTTTCCGCAAGAACCCGGGTCGTCTTTGAGACGGAATATTCCTTGTTGCGGCTCATGTCGAATTTTATGTAGAGCCGCGAAAACGAAACGCACAAAAGCGCAAACGAAATGGCGAGCTTTAATGCGGATTTTCTGTTTATTTTCCGGCCTGTTCGTCTGTATTCAGCACAGATGCACAGCGAGATAAAAAAGACAGTCGAAAGCGCATAGAAAAGAATATCCCGGCTGTCGATAATGCCCTTTCCAGAGGACGAAAAATGCCATGCGAAGCTGATTTTTTGCAGCAGATAGGCAGGAAACGACGCGACTTGCAAGTGCAGCGGAATCAGATGGATAAAATTGATCGCAAACAGGGAAGCCAACGAGAGAATCAGTGAAAGAGCCGGAGAGAATGCAAAAAAAGTGAAGAAAACCTGGGTCAGCGATATGGCCGTCATCGAGTAGAAAATGAGGCCTATGGAGCCCGAGAGAATCTGTGCGGCATCGACGTTCCCGAAGAGCGAAACTGTTGCCGGAACAGCGAGCAGAAAGATCAGCGGAACGCATGAGGCTGCCAGCTGTGCAATCAGGATGTTTGCGAAGCGTACCGAAGGAGTGAACGGAAGAGAATCATCTGTAAGGAAACGCTTTGTCCTTAAAGTCAGGAGCGGAATAGTCAGGATTGAGATTGTCGGAAATGCATTGAAAAGAGGCCTCAGGTCCGAAGTTCCCATTTCGATATTGAAAAAATGCTTTGTGAAAAAGAAAGTGAACGAGCAATACAAGAGAGTCATCAGCGAAGAGACAAAAAAGAGCGGATCCAGCAGAAAGGATTGGATGACTGCTTTGAAAAGAGGCATTTTTTTAGACATTTCGTTCTCCAGTCGTGAGGAAAAGGAAAGCCTCGTCCAGATTTTTTGATGAGGTCTGATTCAGAATGCTTTCGATGGTTCCTGATGCGACGCATTTTCCCCTGTTGATGATGTAAACATAATCGCAAAGAGATTCAACTTCCTGCATCAGATGGGTTGAGAGCAGAATCGTATGCTTTTCTTTAAGGGATTTGACCAGATTGCGCATGTTTATGATTTGAGCCGGATCGAGTCCTGATGCTGGCTCGTCCAGAACCAAAACGCTTGGGTTATAGATAAGTGCCTGGGAAAAATTCACGCGCTGAGACTGTCCCTTTGAGAGCTTTTTTATTTTTTTTTCGGAAATCTCCGGAATGGAAAGCCTTTCGCTCAGTTTTGAGAAGCCTTCCTGATTGTTTGCGCCGTGGAGATCCGACGTCATTTTAAGGAATTCGGCGACAGTATATTCCTCTGGAAATTCAGCTGTTTCTGTGACAAAGCCTGTGAGATTCCTGACCTTCTCCGGATTTTCGCTTGCGTCCAGCCCCTCAACGAGCACTTGCCCGCTTGTGGCAAAATGGCGGGCGCAGATCGCTTTCAGAATTGTCGTCTTTCCGGCGCCGTTGGGACCCAAAAGCCCGGTTATCATCCCCTGCCCGCATTTCATCGAAAAATTTTGTACTGCGAAGGAATCCTTCTTTGATGAATATGATTTTGAGAAATTAATCAGCTCAATCATTTTTTATCCTCGCGCAAAAAGACTGTGAGTCGAACTGGATTCGGCAAAGAACCGTATCAAGATTTTTCCTTCGGGTCGTCTACGTACGGAATGTCGAAAATCATCCTGTCGTGAGTCAGTTCCGCATTCGGATAAACTTCTTTAGCCTGCTTCAGGAGCGTGTCGAGGTCGCGGTCGGTGTATCGCGGGCTGTAGTGAATCATTGCCATTCGCATGGAATTCGAGTCCCGTGCTATTTTTGCTGCCTGACGGCTTGTCATGTGCTTCTTTTCTTTTGCCTGATCCTCGCAGTCATCGGCAAACATTCCCTCGCAGATCAGAAGATTGCTGTTCTGAACTTCTTTTGCGATTGTCGGAATGTACATGGTGTCGGTGACGAAAGAAAACTTTCTTCCGCTCCGTCTTTCGCCCATTACGTCCTGAGGCTGGACAGTCTTTCCGTTTTCAAGTGTTATTGTTTCGCCCCGCTGGAGCTTTCCGAACATAGGTCCGAGAGGAATTCCCAAAGCTTTTGCCTTTTCCACGTTGAATTCTCCCGGTCTGTCAGATTCCTCGAGCGTGTATCCGACGCATGTTTTCGTGTGCTGGAGAGGAAAAGCGCGGATTTTGAAACCGTCGCCCTCGTGGACTGTGCATGGAGCTGTGATTTCCTTTACGATGATAGGATAATTTATGTACATGTCGAGGACTTTTCGGCTGGAATCGATGTATTCGGCGATTTTTGGGGGACCGTAAATGTAAAGAGGCTCTGTTCGGTCGACTTGTGATGATAGCATCAGGATTCCAGGAAGACCTGTAACATGGTCGGCATGTGTATGTGATATAAAAATCGCGTCAATTTTCTTCCATTTGAGATTGAGTCGCTTGAGGGAAACCTGAGTGCCCTCGCCGCAGTCAAAAAGAAATAAATCTCCGTCGCGACGGAGCAGAACTGATGTAAGATGGCGGTACGGAAGCGGCATCATTCCGCCGCAGCCCAAAACGAAAGCTTCAAGATTCATTCCGCAATTTTACTGTAAATTTGGAGTTCGTTCAACTTGTTGGGGACCGCATGAGTGACCGCGCTAAAACAAATCAAGGCAGTTGTCCAGATAAAGAGCTTCCCTGACGTGAATGTGATACTGCGGCTTGGTCATGTAATACAGCAGAAATTCCAGCAAAAGCGCGCTTCCGAGAGAACGTCCTTCGATCTTGAAGTTTGAGAATCCGGCCGGGAGATAGAGATTTTGAATGTCTTCGATGCTGATGAACTCAGGATTTTTCATAGCTTCCGAAAAGCGGTAGCCCCTGTTTCCGTCGGGCGACGTGCATATGTGCGTGCAGTCCTCCCCAAGAATCTGTCGGCTGACCGTCTCGTAGCAAAGTTTCCGCTCCGTGCAGCCCGTCCAGCAACATTCGTTGCACAGAAACTCGACCTTGTCCTTTTGGCTGGAATTGAGCGAATTGAGATCCGAAAATCGCTTGTTCAGCCTGAAATCTGGAACGACATAGCTAAAATCAGCCCTGTTCAGCTCAGCCGTAAGCGCAGTAAAATCCGTGATGACCTTTGTCGTTGAGGAAACGAAATAAAAATCAGGATAACGCTCCTTGAGATATTCCAGAAGCAAATCGGAATGGACGATGACACCGTTCTGAACCGGAGAAGAGCATCCTTCCGAAAAGATTTTGCATAGCTCATTGCACTTTTTGTCAGAAAGATGCTCCTCTTGCAGGAACGAGTTGCTGAACGTGAGCCGCGCAGAAATCCCGAACCGAGCAAGCAAAGCCCGGACATTTTCGATCCCACGGGCGCTGCTCGATTCTCCCCCGCTTTCGATTCTGCCGCCACCCCAGATGCAATCCCCCGGCGCTCCGTAGATAGAGGCGATGTCACACCACGGGTAGAACCATTCGCGCTGGCCGTAGAAAAGCGGAAGAAAGAGAGTATAAAATTCATTGAACTCGAATAGCCCTGGAAGATGATAGCGGGCGGTTTTACATTGCTGCATTTTGGATTATTATACTTTTTCTCGTTGTGGAATTGCATCCCCCAGGATACTGCCGACGTGCCTTTTTTCAAAGAACATATCCCTGTTTGTGAGCACGATAAGTGCGGCGGCGATTGTGACACAGAATGTCTCAATGCATTTCGTAGCCTGCGTCATTGCGATTTTTTCCTGCATGAAGTTTACGAAAAGATGGAACAGAATGCTTGCGAGCATACTGCGGCCGTTCTTTACATAAACCCAGGTCGTTACAAACCCCATCGGGACGACGGAGATGAAGAAATTGATCATATACCAGTTGCTCATGCTGCGGATTTCCATCTGATAAGTTCCGGAAATCCAGAACAGCGGAAGATGCCACAAGGCCCAGACAAATCCGAAGATGATAGATTCCTTGAACCACGAGCAGTACTGGGCGATTGAATCCTCGCCGTAACCGCGCCAGCCGACCTCTTCCATGGTAGAAGCCAGAAGCAGGATTGCGAACGCAGAGAAGATTCCCGGTCCCGAGAAAGAGAAGCCTTCGGTGATCGAGAACTGTTTCAGAGACCCGCCTAACGGAACTGACATAATTATTGAGCTGGCAATTACAGCCGCCATAATCAGATAGCCGCCCAGAATGTACCCAGGCTTAAGCTTCCAGAAATTAAAAATCTTTCTCTTGAAATCTTTTTTCAGGGCATCGCTCTTTGAGCTGAATACAGTGATGATCGCTATAGTTGACGGCGAGATAAGACCTAGAAACATTCCAGCAAGGCTGGGAATACCCTTGTCAAAAAGAATTGCAAAAAGCCAGAAACTCCATGTCGCGGCAAAAACCTGAATGTAAAATCGTTTTGGTCTGTATGTGTACATAAGATTCTCCCTAGTCAGCCTTCAGAACCTGGACTTCGCTTTTCCAGCCGTTAAGCTCAACGATCAAATCTGTTGGCTCCGAGGGATCCTTCAGATTGCGCTTACCGATAAGAATCTTTGAATCAGAATCTACGAAGCGTGTAAAACGACCGGCATTTTTAAGATAATAATTCTGACCAGCCGGAAAACTGATTTTGGAGATCGCATGGATCTGGTTTATATCGATTTTTCCTTTTGCATCCTTGATCTCTACATTGAGATTTGAATTCGTATCCAGCTCAATATGGCCGGAAGCATTTGATACAAAGACATTCTTTGCCTTGCCTCCAAACTCAATCGCATCAAAAGTGATGTCACGGATTTTCAGATTCTCAAGCTCCGAAGAAAGCTCCATTTCCGCAACAAAACGTTCCGGGATTCTTACGAGAATGAAAAGATTCTCCATCGCCGCAACATCAGACAAGTCTTCAGAATGCTTTACAACGACATCCATGCGCCTTTTGTCCTCAACGATCTTTGTCTTTACCTGCTGGGCAAGATAATTCAGTTTGTTGGAAGCTGCAATCACAAGGATTTTTTCATTTTTAGTTTTTTCGATGATGACTTCGTGAGCCGTTCCAAGCTTCAGGTCGATTTTTTTTGGGCTGTCGAGGTCATATTCCGTGCGGCTTTCGTAAAGAAACTCATGCTTTGAGATCAGGCTTTTTTCCTCGCTCAGAAGCGAATCAAGAGACTCATTGAACAGATTGGAAATTGCAATCAGATTCTCAATATCAGGAATGCCGTTTCCGCTCTCCCATTTCGTGATAGCCTGACGGCTGACATAGATTTTTTCTGCCAGCTGCTCCTGGGAAATGCCCTTCTGTTTTCTAAGTTCTTTAAGCTTTTCTGAAAAATTCATAGCGTTCTCCTTTAACCCCGTGTTACCGGCGTTTGTTTATGCCTGAATCATAAAGCCGCCCCTTAAATTATAACAGAAAGCACACATTACAAAACCAGATTTTTATGCTACTTATCGCAGCAAGTGGATTTTTTACGACTTTCCGCCGAACAAGCCAGGAATTGACGGCGGAGTGCCGAGTGTTTTCAGCGGGTCTACGGTGAGAATCTTCATGCTTTCTATGTTTTCGATTCCGCTTTCGGCGTATTTTTCGAGAAGCGCTCTGGGTATTTAGTTATTTTCCAAGCATTGCAACGGCTTCGTCCACGGAAATGCATTCCGCAAAACGGTTGGGCCACATCATTTCGTTGTAGTATCTGTAAGTGGTTTCGCCGCTCATATAGTCATTGTCAAAGGTTGAATTTGCTCCGTTCGGTACGATTACTCTGAATCCGCGTTCAAAAGCGGATTTTACGGACGCGTCTATGCAGAAATTTGTCTGCAGGCCGACAATCATCAGCGAGTCCCCGGCTTTCAGGTATTCGGCAAGCTCAGTGTTCCCGAAACAGCTATTTATGGTCTTTACAAACACCTTTTCACCGTCCGCTGGTGCAACTTGGTCTGCAATCTCAAAATCTTCGTCACCGACAGAAAAGCCGCTTCCCTTGCCGTCATCATGCTGAACGAAAATCACTTCGACATTGTTCCGGCGGGCTGCATCGATAATCCTGACGGTGTTTTTTATGAACTGCTCAAAGTTGTAAAGCCGCCCGTCCGTTATTCCTTTCTGTATGTCGATGACCAAAAGCTTCATCTGTTGTCTCCCTACCTTCCCCTGACCTTCTTCATCACCTTCTTGTGCCAGAAAGCGCGCGCATTTTCGGCGAGCGTGTAAAGCGAATAAAGCGGAGAAAGCTGAATGTCGTAGCTTCCCGGACGGTGCACATGCGCGCCGCCGCAACCGGCCTTGAAAAGATAGAGCCCGCGCATCGGATGGTTCTCGTCGTCAGTCGGCGGCATACCGTAGAAGTCGTATATTTTGCTTCCATACGCCTTTGCATCGCGAATTGCAGTCCATTGAACGAGATACGCTGGCATGAGGTTGCGCTTGTTGTTGCCCGAGCAGCCGTAGAGGTAGATTGCCTCGCCATGCTGGAACAGCGTGATGATTGCAGCCAGATCTTCGCCCTCGTGACTTGCGATGTAGAGCGTAATCCGCGTTCTTTCAGAAGAATCGGAAGCGGACTTCTCGGAAACAGAACCGCGCTCAAGCAAATCCTTGTAGTATGACTTCGGATGAAGCCCGATACCGTCGCGGCTGGCTGTGGTCTTGTAAAGCTCGTAGAAAGAATCCAGGTCCTTCTCAAAATCCGCGCTTTCGGCAGTGACGGCACGGACAATAACATCATGCTTTGCCGCATAACGCACATTGTAGCGCCATTTGTTTTTCATGGAAGCAAGAAGCTCTTCCTCAGTTTTTGAAAGTTCGAGCCATGTAGAATCCGGCGGCTGGATGTCGACTTTGTTCTTTTTGATTTGAACGCCAGTCTTTTTTGAAAGCTCAGCCGTGCGGGCGACGAAAGAATCACGCTCTTCTACAGAAGAAAAATCAAACGGAATGTCGTAGCGGATGCAGAGCGTGTTTTTAGGAAGAGCCTTTTTGAGCCGCGCAGAGAACTCGCCCAGACGGGAAATGTACGCCTCATCGCCCTCGCCCACATCCCTTTCGGGAGCAAGCGGAATATATGCAAGAGAAAAACCAAAGAAAGCCTTTTTGAAAGTCCGCACGAGGACATTGACGCCGCCCTCGCTGATTTTGTTCCATCCGTGCGCACACTTGAAGTCGCACCAAAAGTCGGACTGCTGGAATCGTTTAGTCATAAGTGAAAAATATTTTATCAAAAAAACGCCGGAGTGACTATCCGACCCTTTCATAAAAAGCCGCTTTCAAATAGAATCAATGCTACGCAAAATAAAAAAAACAGAAACAAGGTGGAAAGAATGAAAACACTTATATGCGGCCCGATGTACTCAGGAAAATCCACTGCACTTTTTCAGAGACTGGAGAGACTGCTGTTCGCAAAGAAAAAGGTACTGATGATAAGACCCAAAAAAGACGACAGAGGCTACTTCACCCATTCAGGCGGCGTTGACCTCGACAAACTTGCAGACAAATACGCACAGCAGCTGTCAGTGGTATATTACCCGTCATTCTCCGGCGAGAATCTTGATGAGCTCATGAAAGCAGGCTGGGACGCAGTGTTCGTCGATGAATACTTTATGATACCGGGAATCCACAAACTCTGCTTCCAGACAAAATTCGACGTGTTCTTCGGGGGACTCCTTGCCTCATCCGAGTGCGAGCTTTTCGAGGAGACAAAAAAAATCCTCCCGTATTGCGACAAAATCAAAAAACTCAACTCCGTCTGCATGAACTGCGGAAGCGAGCTTGCCAACTATTCATTCGCCGATTTCAAGAAGACAAGCAGCATCGTCGTAGGCGACAGCAAATACAAATGCCTTTGCCAGAAATGCTACGACCTGGCAGAAACCCAGAAAAACACACTTCCCCAGTAATTCATCAGGGCGCACCGGCTTACGCCGTCGGGTGTTCCGCACTTCGCTAACGCTCACCGTCCTCACTTCGTTGCGGTCGGCTGCTCCGCAGGTGCTCCATACCCTTGCGCATGGCGGGCTAAGCAAAAATTGCTTAGCCCGATTGTTTTTTTTGCTATGCAAGCATTACTTTTTCAGCATAGACTCCGGTTCGCACTGTTTTGTTGAT
>CAMVSS010000063.1 GCA_947170195.1 uncultured Treponema sp.
GGTTATGTTCAGCGGGTTGTGAGAGATCATCCACGAGATGGCCTTTTTCGCGCTTTCGGGATAATTTTTTGCCCCGCACAGCTTTTCCGAAAGTTCGCCGCTGAGCGTTTTGAGGTCGGGGAGCCAGATTGTTACCAGCCCGTCGAGCATCTCAAGCGTTTCGATTGAGTCATATCCGCTTGAATTCCAGCACACGGGAAGTTTGAGGCCTCTTTTGAAAGCCTCTTCAAGGCCTTCCGCCAGCTTCGGAATGTGATGGCTTCCGGTCACGAGATTGATGTTTTCTGCGCCCGCGTCCTCAAGCCGGAGACAGATTTCCGAAAAATCTTCCTTTGATGCGGCTTTCCCCATGCCCTGCTGGCTTATCTGGTAGTTCTGGCAAAAGGCGCATCTGAGATTGCATCCGGTCAGAAAAATTGTTCCGCTTCCGCCGTGCACGGTGATCAATGGTTCCTCTCCGAAATGGAGGCAGGCGACGGCAATCCTCAGGTCATCGCTTTCAAGGCAGAATCCCGTTTTTATGGATCTGTTTACGCCGCAGTTTCTGGGACACTGCAAACAGTTTGAATAAAGTCCGCTCATAGCTTAAAAATCAGATTGCACCGTGATCGAGCAGGATGCTCATCATGTTCTGGAGGGAATCGAGGTCTATTTCTTCTGCGGAATCATTTATGAAATCTTTCAATGATTCCCAATCTTCCTGAGAAAGAATGTCCAGATCGTCTGAATCGTCATTTTCGAAAAAACACTGGAAAGCTTTGATCCTGTTGATGTTTTCTTCTGTCGGCTCGTTTTCTGCATTTTCTGATGCCAGAATGTAAGTGTTCAGCCAGTAGTCGCCGACTTCCTGAGCCAATGTTCCGAGGTTTCTGTTGTTGTTCTGAAAAATCTTTACGATTTGAGAAGAGGCTCTTTTTCCGTCGTAGTGTCCGCCGTTGTTTGCGCGGTCATATTTTATTGTCTTCTGAATATCTGAAATAAATTTCTCAATTGTGTTCATGCGACTATTATAAATCAAATCAATCAAAAAAGTGAACATGGAAAATATTGGAAATTCTTGGGCTGACAAGGAAAAAAGCGGCTTTTTTAGATTTTTATACGTTTTTTTTCTAACTATGATTTGTTTTACTAATATTTTCCTTGACTTTTGTAAAAAGGACTTCTAAACTTAAAGTTATGGACTTAAAGAATGTTTTAACACCTGATACCGTAGAACTTCATCTCAAAGGAACTTCAAAAGAAGATATCATCGACGAGATGTTGGATATCCTGGTTAAGGCTGGCAAAGTAGCAGATAAAGCTACGGCTCGTGAGTGTGTGCTGGATCGTGAGCGCAAGATGTCTACAGGTATGAAACACGGCATCGCTATTCCTCATGGAAAGACAGACACAGTTGCTGATTTGGTTGCATGTATTGGTATTTCTGACAATCCAGTTGATTTTGATTCTTTGGATCAGGAACCATGCCGCATTTTCATCATGACGCTCTCTCCTGTAAACAAAACAGGTCCGCATCTTCAGTTCCTTGCAGAAGTAAGTCTTCTTTTCAAGAGCGCTGAAAAGCGAGCACAGATTTTGAACACTCAGGATAAAGCTGAAGTTATCAAAATCCTTACAGAATAGATTTCATTCTGTTTGGCTGGAAAACCTCTGTGCGAAAAAGCAGGAGGTTTTTTTTGTTTTAAATCATCATTGCAAAAATTGTAGAAAGGATATCATGAAGTTAGAAAGATTATTTGAAGTAAAGAATTCCAAACTTTTTTCTGTTGATGGAAAAGAAAAATCAGTTTCCCCGGAGCTTGTAAAGGCTGTTAAGTGGAGCGATGTCGAGGGGGAATGCGAGGCTTACAACGAGGACTTCCTTGCAAAATTGCGGGATGAGCTGAAATCCCTCGAGGAAAAAAATCAGTTTGTGTTTGTCGAGCCGGTTTTTGATAAGGATGCTCCTGTTGAGCAGTTCGTTGCCGCAATGAAGCACACCGCAAGAAGAATAAAGGATTGCGCTTCCGTAATAGGTTTTGCAATTCCGCAGCAGGTCGAGGGTGAAAAAGATTTTTACATTTCTGAACTGTCTCAGAAACACGCTCATTATTGCTTTTTCAGCAAAAACATCAGTGATAGCGAAATCTGCATGTATTGAGTGGATATAATTGAGTTTTTGTAAACTTTTGCTAAATAGTGTATTATTTGCGAAAAAACGTTAAAAATTTGGAAAAATGTCAAAAATCTCCATTGATTAAAACTTTTTTATGCGCTAGTCTTTGTAGCATGAACTCTTTTACTTCAAAACTATGGCAGGGAACTGTTTTTTTCAGCGGACTTTTTTTGGGTATTTGTCTGCTCGTTGTGTTTCTTCTCCCTGCGGAAAGCAAGAATAATACTGAGTCTTTAAAATCATCAGATATAATCTCATTGTCTTCAATCGATTACACCGATTATTTTACAGAAATTGACTTTAAGGATGATTTTTCCAGCGATTATTCTTCAGAAAATGACAAAGGTCTTGCTTTGTACAGGCAGCCTCTTTCCAGACCTGTTGTGGAATGGTTTTATACGCATATCACAAACAATCGTGAGGTAGCTCTCGCAATTCTTGAGAATGCCGATAAAAATGCCATTCCGCTTTCGCTCGCTTTTTCTCTCGCTTATGTTGAGAGCAACTATAAGCCGAATGCGGTGAACAAGAATACTAACCACACCATTGACCGTGGCGTATTCCAGCTCAACAGCGCTTCTTTCCCGAAGCTTACGGAAGAAGATTTTTTTGACCCGAATATCAGCGCAAAATATGGCATGAGCCACCTGCGCTATTGCATGGACATCGCAGGAAACGATATCACTGCTCTTGCGATGTACAATGCTGGTGCGTCACGTGTAAAAGCAAATAAAACCCCTCAGCGAACGCTTACATACGTCGCTAAGATTTCAAATTACCGATCTCAGCTTGAGGCAAAATTTGAAAATGATGTTGTAGCCCTGTATCAAAACCCAACTCAGAAAACAGACGTGAATCCGGCTGCTTCAAAAGCTCTTGCAATGGCTCACTGATCAGTTTCCTGCTAAAAAAATCCCTGAACGATGTGGTGTTTTCACAAGCATTCAGGGATTTTTTGATTTTAAATCACGATTTGTTTTCGTATGAATATTAATTGCCGCTTTCCTTTTGCGGTTTCCTTCCGCAGCATTTTTTTTCGATGCAGAATCCTGTTACATCACATTTAGGGACGAAAAGATTCTCGCAGATCCATTTCCATTCATCCGAGTAGGCGCTGAGCGCGCTCTTGATTTCGTTTGCCAGAGTCCGGATTTCGATGTAGGCGCGCGTGCAAAGCCGCTGATTCATCAGGTTGATCATGTTCCTCAGGTTTCTCTTGTCCACGATTTTTGTCATCATTCCGAGAGGAAGAATGTTCGCGGCATCTTCCTTGGACACGCCTTTTTCCAGAAGTTCCGCATATTTCTGACGGATTGTCTCCATGCATTCTTTGTATGCTTTTTCTGATTCCGGAGATTTTTTTACCGTCGGGGGAAGATAATAGTCAAATTTGTCGCAGTTGACGTATCTCGTGCTCTCCTGAAGCCTGGTAGGGCCGCCTCCGATGTGCGTGTAGTATTCGCGGATTGCGCGTGCTGAATACTGTGAGATGCAAAGCTCTATGTCCACGTATTCCAGTGTCCTTCCGTGGCCGCTCAGAATGCAGTCTTTTGCCCGCCTGATGTTCTTTTCTGGATCGTCTATCGGGCTGTTCCAACATACGCCTGCCATTTTTCCGATTTTCTGCAGCGGAAATTTATCTGTCGTATCAAAAATTTCAATCATGAAATTATTCTAGCAAAAAAAAGGCAGTGCTTCAATTTGAGGCACTGCCGGATATTTTTATGAATGATTTAGTAAGCTCGGGTTGGGAGCAGTTCGGCAGCATTGCTCTTGTCGAAAATGCCCTCGGTGACGTATTGGATTTTCTCGACAGTTCCGCCGCGCTCAAGCGTCTTGATTATTTCGTTTACTCGTGGGCCGTGGAGCGGATTGCATTCAACACTGCAGTTGAGTTCGCCATCGATCAGCTTCTCGAAAGCTTTGTGGCCGGCATCAAAGCTGATTATGATTACATCCGTGCCAGGCTTTTTTCCGGCTTCTTTGATCGATTCGATTGCTCCGAAAGCCATGTCATCATTCTCGGCGAATACTACATCGATCTTGTCGATTCCAACAGCCTTGATGATTTCTGACATGACAGCTTTTCCGCCGTCAAAAGTGAAGTCCCCTGATTTTTGAGCGAGAAGGTTCCAGTTTTCGTGAGATTTGATGCCTTCTTCAATTCCCTTTGTTCGTCCGATCTGCGCAGATGCGCCGAGTGTACCCTGCAAGTTGACGATGTTGAGCTTTTTGCCGCTCATGTTGTTATTGTTGATGTAATCGTCGAGCCAATGCACTGCATCGCGACCTTCCTTTGCGAAGTCGCCGCCGACCCAGCAGAGGTACAGGCTGTCGTCAGAGACCTTCATCTGGCGGTCAGAAAGAATTACAGGAATGGCAGCTTCTTTTGCTTCGTTGAGGACTTCGTCCCAGCCGACCTCTACTACCGGAGCGATGACTATATAGTCTACGTTTCGTGCGATGAAATCCTTTACTGCCGCAATCTGAACATCGAGGTTTCCGTCAGCATCGCTAAAAAGAAGATTATAATAATTTTCTGGCTTGAATGTATCCTTGAACGATTCGGAATTTGCATTGCGCCATGCTGATTCATGTCCAGCCTGTGAATATCCTATCGTTATGATTCTTTTTTCTGCCATCGAATCAGCATTTTTTTTTCTTCCGTTGCAGCTTGTAAAAGCTATTGCAGCAGCTAGAAAGCTTACAACCATAGCCGTTTTTTTCATAAAATTCCTCCAATTTAAATAACTTTTTAAAGATGATTAAGAGGTTTTCCAAAAAGAAAAAAAATCCTTAAAAGAAAACCTCTTATTTTATTTTAATCAAGTTTAAGAATTTGGCAAAGAAAAATTGCTTTACAAAGCTTCGGTTCAGCCCTGTTTTGGGAAAAGGTCTAATCTCTCCAGCGCGTGTATTTTTCGCATTCAAGGATTTTCCGTGCGTTTGCTACGCGCTCCTCGGACGGGCTTTCCGTGTCCTTGAGAATGTAGTCCATTCCAAGTTCCTTGTACTTTGTGATTGCAAGTCCGTGATAAGGCAAGATCTCAACTCGCCAGACATTTTTCAGAGTCCGTATGAAGTCGCGGGTTTTGATGAGATATTCGTCGTTGTCCGTGATTCCCGGGACGAGAACGTGGCGGATCCAGATCGGCTTGTTGATTTCGTCGAGGTATCGGAACATTTCGATTATATTTTTGCCGCTTCGACCTGTGAGTTTTATGTGCTCCTCTTCGTCTATGTGCTTTATGTCAACGAGAAGAATGTCTGTTACTTCCATCAGTTTTTTGAATTTCTCAAACCATTCGCCCTCTTTTGTGAACGGCTCGCCTGCAGTATCGATGCAGGTGTTGATTCCCTGCGCTTTTGCTTTTGTAAAAAGCTCGATGAGAAAGTCGATCTGAACGAGCGGCTCTCCGCCAGAGACCGTTATGCCGCCTTTTGTGCCCCAATATGAGCGGCAGCTGAGCGCTTCTTTTATGAGGTCGTCGGTTTCCATCTGCTTGCCCTTCGTAAGATCCCATGTGTCAGGGTTGTGGCAATATTTACAGCGCAGCCTGCATCCTGACGTAAAAATTATAAAACGTGATCCAGGTCCGTCTGCGCAGCCAAAACTCTCAAGCTGGTGAATGTATCCTTTCATTTTGCACCTCATAAAAAATTTAACAAAAGATTCTATCATAAATATTTTTAAGTTGATAGATGATGTAAAAAAACATAAAATGAGCATATCGGAACAGTGGGTTGGTTTCAAAAATCAGTTGCTGTTTGAAACTGGGCCCGTGCAACGTCGCTAACGCGAAGTTTTATAAGGAGGCATGATAAAAAGTACATCCTTGAACTTTTTATCATGGCCGAGTTTTTGCCGTTGGCAACAACTCGCGATCCGTTGCCTCCATGCAACGTCGCTAACGCGAAGTTTTATAAGGAGAAAAAAATGAGTGTTCTTGAATTGGCAAAAGGATGCCGTACTTACCGACGTTTTGAGCAGAAGAAGATTTCTGATGCTGATATTCGTGACATAATGGAAGCAGCCCGTCTTGCTCCGAGCGGACGGAATGCACAGCCTCTGTCTTTTATAGTTGTTGATGACAAGGCTAAGGTTGATTCTGTTTTCGCATATACTAAATGGGCGGGTGCTCTTCCTCCTGAGCTTGGACAGCCTAAGGATAACGAGAGGCCGGTTTTGTTTGTCGCGGTAATAATGAATACAGACGTAAATGCCGCTGCTGATACCGATGCAGGACTTGCGATTCAGAATATGTCGCTTGCAGCATGGGAAAAAGGTATCGGAAGATGTATTCTTGGAGCGATAAACCGCATCGAACTGGCAAAAATCTTCAAACTGACGGAAACTCAGAAACTCCATTCTTTGGTTGCATTCGGATATCCGAGCCATAAATCCACAATCAAAGACGTTGCTGAAGGGGATCCGCTCAATTACTATCTGGACGACAATAAAGATTATATCGTCCCGAAAAAGACTGAGATCTGGAAGAAGCTTTAGGAAAGTTCTGAGCGGTCGAAAGAATGTTTTTGGCAGCTCGTTTTTATAAAACAAAAGCCCCGGTCGTGAGCTTACGACCGGGGCTTTTGTTTTTTATGCAGCTTTCAAAAGCCGGATGACCTTTGAAAAGCTGACTTGGAATTCATCGGTTGGATTACAAAGCTGCATGGCAGGTTCGTGAAATAACATCGTCCTGCTGCTCTTTTGTAAGGTTGATGAAGCGAACTGCGTATCCAGAAACGCGAACTGTGAAGTTTGCATACTCTGGTTTCTCTGGGTGAGCCTGACAGTCCTTGAGTTTCTCTACGCCGAATACATTGACGTTGAGGTGGTGTGCACCTGCGTGACCTGAATTTGGTCCCATGTCGAAGTATCCGTCGAGGACGTTTACGAGGTTTGCAATCTGCTCTGATTTCTCGTGGCCGAGAGCTGCAGGGTTGATTGTCTGTGTGTTCGAAATACCGTCCAAAGCGTAGTGGTATGGAAGTTTTGCAACAGAGTTAAGAGACTTGATAAGACCCTTTGTTTCTGCACCGTATGATGGGTTTGCTCCAGGTGAGAATGGCTCTTTTGCTTTGCGTCCGTTAGGAAGTGCACCAGTTGCCTTTCCGTATACGACGTTTGAAGTGATTGTAAGGATAGAAGTTGTTGGCTCTGAGTTACGGTATGTTGGGTGCTTTTTGATCATGTTCATGAATGTCTTGAGCAACCATACTGCGATTTCGTCTGCGCGGTCATCATCCTGACCGTAGCGTGGGAAGTCACCTTCAACCTTGAAGTCTTTTACGAGTGTAACTCTGTCGATTACGTTTCCAGCCTTGTCTTTTACATCTACTGTCTCGCGCTCAACGTGTACTTTTGCGTACTTCATTGCTGAGAGTGAGTCTACGACGTGAGAGAAGCCTGCGATACCAGTTGCGAATGTGCGCTTGATGTCTGTATCTTCGAGGGCAAGCTCAGCAGCTTCGTAGTAGTATTTGTCGTGCATGTAGTGGATTGCATTGAGTACGTTTACGTAAACATCAGCAAGCCATTCGAGCATCTGAACGTATTTTTTCTCGACGATCTTGTAGTTAGAAGCATCGATTGTGTCGAATGTGATTGGTTCGTAGTTAGGTCCGATCTGCATACCTTTCTTGAGCATCTCGTCTTTTCCGCCGTTGAAAGCGTAGAGAAGTGCTTTTGCGAGGTTTGCGCGTGCACCGAAGAACTGCATTTCTTTACCAGTCTGAGTTGCAGATACACAACAGCAGATTGAGTAGTCATCGCCCCATACAGGACGCATTACATCGTCGTTCTCGTACTGGATTGAAGATGTGTCGATAGAAATCTTTGCGCAGTATTTGCGGAAGTTCTCTGGAAGTCTCTTTGAGTAGAGAACAGTCATGTTTGGCTCTGGTGAAGGACCCATGTTCTCGAGTGTGTGGAGGAAGCGGTAGTCGTTCTTTGTTACCATTGAGCGTCCGTCCTGTCCGAGACCGCCGACTTCGAGGGTAGCCCAGATTGGGTCGCCTGAGAAGAGGTTGTTGTAAGATTCGATTCGTGCGAAGCGAACCATGCGGAACTTCATTACGATGTGGTCGATGAGTTCCTGAGCCTGCTCTTCAGTGAGTTTTCCAGCTGCGATATCGCGTGTGATGTAGATGTCGAGGAATGTTGATACACGTCCTACAGACATAGCTGCACCGTTCTGTGTTTTTACAGCTGCGAGGTAGCCGAAGTAGAGCCACTGAACAGCTTCTTTTGCAGTTGTAGCTGGCTTAGAGATATCGTATCCGTAGAGAGCTGCCATTGCTTTGATGCCTTTGAGGGCATTGATCTGGTCTGTGATCTCTTCGCGGAGGCGTACAGTCTCTTCTGTCATTGTGCCGTCGCCACAGTTTGCTTTGTCTTCCTCTTTGTAAGCGATGAGGGCATCGATACCGTAAAGAGCTACACGGCGGTAGTCACCTACGATACGTCCGCGTCCGTAAGTATCAGGCAAACCTGTAAGGATGTGTGCTGAGCGAACTGCTCTGTGCTCCGGTGTGTAAACATCGAATACACCCTGGTTATGTGTCTTGTGATATTCTGTGAAGATCTTTTTGAGCTCTGGATTTACTTTGTATCCGTACATCTCACATGACTGAACAGCCATTGTGATTCCACCGAAAGGCATGAAAGCTCTTTTGAGCGGTTTGTCAGTCTGGAGACCAACGATCTGCTCGAGATCCTTGAGTTTCTCGTCGATGTAGCCAGCTTTGTGTGCTGTAAGACCAGAAACAATGTCAGTGTCCATGTCGAGAACGCCTGAGCGCTCAACTCCGTCGAGGCCTACTGATTTTTTGTTGTGCTCAGCCTTCTGAAGTTCCTGCAATTTGTCAAACAGTTTGTTTGTTGCATCTGTTGGACCTGCGAGGAATTTCTCGTCGCCATCGTAAGGTGTGTAGTTGTTCTGAATGAAGTCACGAACGTTGATTTCTTCTTTCCAAAGTCTTCCTTTGAAACCGTCCCAAGCTTCTGCCATAAAAGATTCTCCTTCCTGAATAAATGGAGCAGAGCAAAAAAGTTTGGAAAAACATCAATCAGTCCGTGTGTGGACGGAAATTGTTACCGCCGGCATGGATGTGTAAACGAATGAAGCACAAATGCATTTTAGAAAAATGTGCCGGAGACAATTCTAGATTTGAATGTCACCAAAAACAGTTTTAACAAGGCTCGTATTTATTCAAGCAATTCATTAAAAGCGGTTCGAGTAGAACCGAATATTTTATACTGGAGCTAACCAGTGTCGTTTTTGATGTGATTAATATACCGCATTGATTTGTTTTTTACAATGGAAATAAAAAATCTTTTGCTGAAAAAAAGCCCCAATAAAGAAGAGAAAAAATGAAAAAAGACTTGAAAAGTTTTATATAAAACTATATATCTTTTATATAAAACTTTTTTTACTTCGAGGATGATTTTAAAATGATAAAATCTGCAAAAATACGAAAATTAAATTCATTGATATCCGCGGTGCTGATTGTTTCCGGTATGATCTTTTTTGATTCCTGCTCAAAGAAAACTTCAGGTTCGAAATCCGTGGTTGTTTTTATTCCTGGAATTATGGCTGACAGCCCGACTTATGCAAAAGTTGCTGCCGGTGTCACAGCAGGAGTTGATGAGTACAATGCTGGAAAAGCAGAGGAAGAGCAGGTTAAGCTCACGATAATTGAGGCGGGAACCACTCAGTCGGAATGGGGACCTAAGATTACCGCCCTTGCCGCAACCGGACAGTACGATCTCATCGTTTCTTCCAATCCGTCACTTCCTGAGCTTTGCGAGCCGATTGCGAAACAGTTCCCGGCTCAGAAATTCATCTTGCTGGACGCATTTTGTGAGGGCAACTCTCAGATTTCAAGCGTGAGCTACAATCAGCGCACGCAGTCGTTTTTGAGCGGTTACATGGCCGGTCTTTGGACGAAATCAAACAAACTCGGACTCATCGCCGCCCAGGAATACCCGATCATGAACGAAATACTTTATCCGTATTTCGAGAAGGGCGCGCTGGCTGCTAATCCGGAGTGCAAGCCTGTCGATTTCAGGATTGTCGGAAACTGGTATGATGCGTCAAAGGGCAGTGAGCTTACGCGCGCCCTTGCTTCCACCGGAGTTGATGTAATACTTCCGATTTGTGGCGGAGCTTCTCAGGGGGTCATTGCGACTGCCAAGGAGCTGGGGCTTCACCTTGTTTGGTTCGATGAGAACGGATTCAAAAAGGCACCGGGCACGATTATTTCGTGCACCCAGATAAATCAGGACAAGGTGGCAAAAGAAATGATTTTGCAGTATCTTGCAGGCGGAACCGAATTTGGTTCTGCAAAGGTTGTCGGAACGCTTGTTGACGGCTACATGAAGTTCATTGAGGACGATGATGGCTACAGAAATTTCGTTCCGGAAGAAATCAGGGCAAAAATGTCTGCTTTGATTGAAGACGTAAAAATCGGAAAAGTTGTCATCGACTAGTTGATGTATCCGGAAACCTGCTCTGGTTTCTGACGATTTTTTGAAGTTTTCTAAAAATTATGGGATCTGATGAACGTATCGCTTAATAAAATCTGCAAATTTTTCGGGCAAAAAAAAGCTCTCGAGGATGTGAGCCTGACTTTTGCCGGGGGAAAAATACACGCATTGCTCGGAGAAAACGGAGCCGGAAAAACGACTCTCGCCTCCGTGCTTTGCGGCGCAAAAAAAGCTGACTTCGGAGAGATGGCTTTTGATGGAAGAGTGTGCAAGCTGAAAAATGAGGCTGATGCGCTGTCGCTTGGAATTACGCGAGTGAATCAGAATCCTCTTCTGGCTGAGGATTTGAGCGCGCGTGATAACATCATGATCGGAAAAGAGATTCTTTTTAGGACGAAGTCCGAGCGAAAAAATCTTTGCGAAAGAGTCGGCGCGCTTTTTGAGGAATGGTGTCCCGCGCTCGATGATGAAAAAAAAGTGCGCTATGCGTCTGCGGACGAAAGATTTTTTATTTCGCTGGTCAGCTCGCTTTGCATCGAGCCAAAGCTCCTGATTCTGGATGAGCCTTGCTCGCGCCTTGATTTCGGGCAGCGAAAGATATTCTACGAGAACCTCAAGCGTTATGTTTCCAGCCATCAATATGTGACGGTGATTCTG
>CAMVSS010000064.1 GCA_947170195.1 uncultured Treponema sp.
ATGTCCGCAACAGATGCGATGCCTGCAGATTTTGCCCGTTGCAACTCATCAAATATACGGGTACCTTCGTTTATAATTGGAATGAGAACGACATATTCTTTTTGTTTTTGTGCGTATTCATAACAATCAAAGCGAGGAACGCCAGGTATTTTTTCATATATTTTACTATTCATAAGATTTATTCTCCCAATTTACCTATTTTTTTATTCTCAAGTAAAGAATCAATTTCATTTTGTAGGAGATGCTTTGTTAGGAATAAAAAAAATGGAGTCGCAGTGCAATTTATTGATTTTCAAGCAAGTGCTTTCTGCAGGTTTACTGGTTAAAATCAGTTCACCATGACCATTCTCGATGTTTACAGGAATATATTCTGCGTTCTTTGATCGAAGTGAATTAATGCCTCTGACAGAATAAGAGATATCCTCCACGAGCAGATTCATATTTAAAATATATTTTGAATTTTTTGACTCTTTGTTTTTCGAAACCTCATAATCAATAAAAACATCGGCGATACCATTCACATGACTATCCGCAGAGATGATAATTCTTTTTCTATAAACATCCAAATCTTCGATTTTTATAGAAACATTAACGTCATTTGCTGAAATTACGTTTTCTACCCCATTTGCATTTTTTTGCCAATATCGAGCGTAAGTGTTTTCAAAAACAGGATGATAATTTTTATATAATTCACGATAGAAAAACCAGTTGGCACGTTTTATCCAGTTTTCCCAATCATCATATTCCTCGTTGATTGTTAAAACATAATCAAAATTTTCTTTTCTAAAAGCCTCAAGATATTTTTCACGCTGCTCATCACCAAGAACATGAATAATATAATCCCATCCAGAAGGTTGAAATTGCTTCTGCATGATTTCTTGTGCAGATGCATATGTTGAGAATATTTTTTTATCACCAAGAAAGTCTTTTGCGGATATCAAATCTTCATAGCGTAAACAATACCCTCGGCCCAATTCTGCAATACTGTCAGGCTGTTTTTTTGTAAAAAAGAAAAAAATCTCAAAAACCGTAACAGAAAAAAGCCAAACCGTACAAAATGTTCGGAAAATTACACGACAAATCAGTATGAAATAATTTTTCTTATTCTTTAAATGATTATTAAAAAATGCAATTACCTCAAATAAAATCGTAAGGTAAAGGACAAACTCAGAAACTTCATGCAGCAGTCCTCCGGATAAAAGTTTGTACTCATTAGCAGCACAAAAAACTGTCAGATTACAGAATGCAGGAATTCCAAAGCGAAAAACGGAGTTTCGATTTGCATGATCAACAAATAGCTTTGCACCATATATAATGCAAGGAACTAGATGCATAACATTCAAAAAAGTCAGATCCAATTCGAAAATATATGCTGAGCCTCCATAGTTATAATACCATCTTTGAAAATTCCCAACTCCAAATGTTGTTTTCAGCCAGACATCAAAATGGCCTAATGTCAAAATTTCACCAAATAAAAATGTGCCAATCACTGAAGAAATCAGATAAACACTTAAAATTAAAGCCGTTTCTTTCACGTTTCTTGTTTTGCAAAATGTTATCCATAATGAAATACAAAATGCGCAGACAAACGAACTTATTCCATAATCATTGCTCCAAAGCAACGCCCCCCCTGCCAAAATACCGAATGAAGAGGCATAGATGAAAAGATAGTGTTTTTTTAGTGCAGGATATTTTTCTATTAGAGCTGAGAGTTTCCTTTCCCCTGCATAAAAAGACATCATAATAATAGCTAAAATCATCCCCCGAACAAAACGTGCAGAGTTTCCAGACTTGAGGCATGTAGTCAAAGAAAGAACAGCATTAAAAGGATGTTTTACTTTTGATGATAAGAAAAGTGGAAGGAAACATAATAAAAACAATAAAACATTCGTAGTAGAAATTGCGGTTTGAGTATTTTTTACAATTGCTTTGCCAATAAAAATAGAAATAAGAGCGAAACTAAGATATTGAAGAAATGAAAACGCCATCAGGCTTGCCTGATAATTGCCGCCGAAAAGGAATGTAAAAACCGTTCCTGTATACAAATGTCCGAGTCCCAAATAATCAGAAAAATCTCTATAAGGAATTTGTCCTGAAAGAAAGCGCCTGACAGGGTTGAAGTTTTGAAACGTACCGTTTGTCGGAAAAAAATTGCAGGTAATTCCATCTGCAAAAGCGGGTATAAAACAAAGCAAAAATAACAAAAACAAACTGAAGCCCAAAAAAACTTTTTTGTTGTTCAGTTTATGTGCAGAAGTTTGCAAGTATTTAAAAATGTTTCTGTTCCACATAAAAATCTTCCCAATTTTATATATAAAATTTTAATATTTATTTCATCAAAGTTGCAACGTACTTCATCACTTCTTCAATATCAGTGATTTTTTCTTGCAACCCCATCTCTATAGACACAAAACCTTTATAATCTACGTCAAGCAAAAAGGAAATCAACTCATTATGCAATCCGCGGCTCTGTATTTTCTTCAAATATGGCTCGCTGATGTGTACATGGTTTAACACATCAGCGTTTTCATGCAATATTGAAACAGACTCTGAATTTTCTATCATGGTACCGGCATCAAGATTAAGTCTGAAACCATTTGAACCGACAAGCCGAATAAACTCAATTGCCGATTTTGTTGTGTTTATAAAGTTCGTACCATAAATTGCAGGATTGGCTTCCATACCTATGCAGGTATTTTTTGAAGCAGCATAATCGCCAAGTTCCTTGAAAAAACGTACTGCAATCTGTTCGTCTGAACCAGTGTCTATATTTCGATTTTTTGGACAACCGAACACAAGATTTTTGCAACCAACGGCAGCGGCAAAATCAATTGCTCTTTTTGTATAATCGAGAAGAGCAATTCTTTCGTCTTCCGTTCCGAAAAGTTTTTCAGTTCTGCCATACCAGATTGACTGCATCGAAGAGATAATGAATCCATATTTCTCAAACAGATTTCTCGCCCACGATGCGGCTTCTGAGATATGCGAGTACGGTTTTTCAGGAAAAATCTTAGTTGGAGCAATTTCAAGTCCTGAAAAACCGTATTTTTTCATGAGAGCATACACAGCTTCTGTATTTTCTTCATTCCATGCCAAATTCGAAATAGAAAGTTTATTCATATAATTTTTCCATTAGTTTTTCTTTTATAATCGAACGTCTGTCGAACAGATATTTTGTTATAGCTCTTCCTAAATTGATAATCTGTCGTAAGATTATGTAGAAACAAACCTGAACAAAACCAAAATACCACAGAACATAATTCATATGGCGGTGAAGATAGGAATGCGATTTTCCGAGTATAAACCACGAAATACAAACTATATAGAAAATGAAGTACATTATCACATCCCTGAATGTGAGTTTCCTGAATAAAGCCCGGAAAGCAAATACCAAAACTGGAATTATAGCAATTGCCCTGAATAAGGCTCCGTCAATTCCTGCAATAACTTCAGTTTCGAAAAAATGATATATGAAAATCACTCTTGCAATAGGAGACTCTATAGACTCTTTAAATATATCTGGAAATTTTTTTGAATTACCACCAAGAGTTCGTCTTAAAACATCCTGCTCAAAAATTGAATGAAGACCGAGTTTTATATTTCCATCTCCCCTTATATTTGCATGAAGCAAAAGTGCTGCAAAAAAAGCAAGAATTGCAAGAATTCCCATAAGAAACACAATTTTGAATATTGATACTGATTCTTCATATTTGCGCTTGGCAAGAGATTCCAGCAAATCAATTACAGGAACTGATATCATGGCAAGCAAAATTACAGACAGATATTCATAACCGCAAAGGCTTTTTACAAAAACAGAAATGAAAATTCCAAGAAAACAAGAAATAAGTATTTTTTTATTTTTGTAGTTCAGCGAAATTACAATTCCAAGCAGCATAGGAATCCACCATGTAAATTCAACCCAAAACAAATTGCGTGCAAAATTTACGATCCATGGAGACAGCAAAAATGTTATGAAAAAGCAAAAAGCAAAAAGCAAATCATATTTTTTGGCAATTACAAATACAATCAGGGCCAGAACAAAAGCCGTAAGGAAAATACATATAATATGTTTTCCAGGAACGAAATAAAGTGCCTTAAAGATTTTCCCTTGAAGTCCATAACTAGAGGAGTAAGACGAAACAGTTTTGTTTTTTCTATCATAGGACCCCAACCCATAAGAACCTGTATCCCTTATGCCGTCTTTTCTTGCATCAATAACGCCTGTAACAAGACTTTCTGAATCCGCCTGAAATCCATAAAACGTTTCATTTTTTCTGTTCAGTGCATTTGAAAAAAAGTTATAGGATAACAGCATCGTCATAAAAATAACTATAAGACTTCGCGAAGAAAATCTTTTGCGGTTATAAATCAGCCCCCCAATAGCAGTTATAAGCATAATAAAATACATATACTGCCGATTTTGTATGAAACGACAGTATAGAATGGAAAAAAGAACAAATAAAACTGCTGTCAAATTTTTTTTCAGATTCATCAGTCTCCCTCCAGGATTTGAACATCAGAAACTGTAAAGTCACCGTCAATTTTCAGTGCATTGTTATTTACAAAATACCATAAATAATCTGAGGAAACTCTGATAACATAGTCATGAAGTCCTTTTATGGCAGTGAATGAGAATGTTATATTATTTTCAAAGCTGCCGTCTTCAATACTTCCAAAATGTAAAGAAAGTTCTCTATCCTGATCAGGATTATTTACTTTAAGATGGAGGTAATTTCCTTTTGATTTGTCAATTTTTGTTGAGGCCAGCGCATAAACACCGTCTTTTGCATCAAGAGATACCAGAAGTTTATTTTCTAAGACATTCTTTTTATTTTTTTCTGCCCAAAGAAGAGGTAAAAACTTCAAGGTATAATCATGAAACTCAGAAGAGTACCGTTCATCAATTGGAATCAATTGTTCCGAAGCTTTTAATTTCTCATTTAGCTCATCATAACGATCATTGAGTGCCCAGACTGCAAAATCTCCGAATTTACATAGCGGACGATAATTTGAAAAAATAAATTCCGAAACTTTGTAATAGCGATATGTGTTTAAGACGGTGTCCAATTCTGCACCCACATGCTCATAAGTTAGTGGCAAAATTGCCACAGGAACTTTTTCAATTTTATCCGAGATTTCTTTTATAAACATTCTCTGCGTAAATTCGCCGGAAAGCATAATCGGAGACTGTGTTGCATAAACAGGACTTTCACGACCGATTACCGAATAAACAAAAGAGCGGTTCATAAAATCAAGGAATGTCTCATCATCATTAAGAAGGGTATTCATCGCGAATTCATATTTATCGCACCATTCCCGCATCTCAGGCTCAAGTGTTACGCGTTGTCGTTTATAAGAACGGTCTTCGCGCAGACTCTGTCTTATTTTTGGCAAAACTTGTTCTGACATTGAGGCTTGCACAATTTCAAAAGGGGCATACTCCATTAAGTAACCGAATCCTATTACAAAAACAGCCATGAGAGGTAAAAAAAGTTTCCTTTTCTGATGAAATGCATGAAAAGCTGCTAACAAAAAGAATGGTGCAGTCCACAAAGTAACTTGATGTGATTGCAATTCGCAAAGAGTATGTCTGACAAGAGCTCTTGGCAAATTAAAGAAATATGCGAAACCTGATATCAGAAGAAGAAGTTTATATTCTGTAGAAACAGATGAAAGCCTGTCTTTTGAAAATATGCATATTCCTAAAACATAGACCATTAAAAATGGTGTGATCAAATAAATTATCGCAAAAATTATCTGTGATGTATCGCCGAGTCTATCCCGTGACCATGATGAATTTGAGGCAGAAAGTTTTAAAAATTCCAAAAGCCTTAAAACAGGATTTGCATTCTGCGTTATGCAAAGAATAACCCATATAGCAATAGAAACTGCTACCGTAATTCCAAAAGAAACCAACAGCTGTTTTAAAGCATTCTTATTCTTTGCCTGAAAAAGCCAGATTGCAAGAGAAGAAAGCACGGCTCCAAAAAAAGCAAAGCCCATGTCCAGGCGGTATAAAGCCACAAAAATAAAAGCGAGCCAGATTAAAGCGGCCCTAAATGAGGTTTGCTTTTTTACATATGAAATGACTGCAAAAAACAGCAACATCCCAGGCGCAAAATAATACCATCCGGTTGGAAATAAGAACGGGAAAATTACCGCTGTGAAAAAAGAAGCGTCTTCATTTAACAAAATCTTCAAAACATAAAAAAATAAAATCGCAGACAATATAAATTCAAGCCATGCATAATATGGGGAAAGAATTGCCCCCCAATTGTCGCCAGTGAAAAAAGCATAAAGAACAGCTTGCCATACACCCGTCATCATATGTCCTGGATAGCAGGTTATGACTGGCAGCTTTCCAAAATTCAAAAAATTGCTGACAGGGATGCTTAAGTTTGCGCTTTCAAAAATATCACTTGGATAAACGCTGGTAAGAAGCGGCTGTGAGTACAATCCCGCAAAACCGATCAAAAAAACTGGATAAGCAATGCGTTTCCAAGATACCAAATTTATTTTTTTGCGATATGCCACAAAAGAAAACAATTCCGCGCAGCATAAAAGAATAAAGAAGAAAAGCGCATAATATTTTTGAGCGTTTGTTATGAACACTTCCCTTGCGTTCAGCACATTCAGAGCCTCAAGGAATATGCTTGACCCGACAGTAAAGAAACTTAAAGCGATTGCATTTGCTTTTACGAAAGTTGAGAGAAAAATACTTTTTTCGAAGCCTTTAAAAAATTTTACAAAAGAAACGCAAGCAATGGAATCAATTGTAAAAAGCAGGATAACGATATCTATGGATGTTCTTTTTGTAACTGCCATTACGCAGAACGAGAAAAGGAAAATTACAAAGCCAAGACACTGATAAAAATCAAATGAAACTTTTTTAGAGCAACCAAAGATTAAGTACAAAAAACCAAAAACAACCGCAAAATTAAGGAAAACAGCCGAATAGGTAAAAAAGATAAGTTTTCCCATGAGGAAAAACACAAAACTTTTCATACAGAGAATGGCACATCCCAGTATCGTTATTTCGTCCAAAAACGCTACGGCTTTTTTCTCTTCATCTGTATGTTTTGCGTTTTTCTTCCATGCGTTGAAACAAATCCAAAGTCCAAAAAGCAAAAAAGAAAAAAGGAGGATCCATGCATAAAAATTTGAGATTACTCTTGAGCAATCCCAGTTCATCATTGTTCCAGGACCAAATGCGCTCGTAAATTTTTCTACAGACACATTTTTCGGATCAATTGGGTTAAAAAGAAATGCTATGCTCAATGCAAAAAACAAAGCGTACTGGAAGCCATGTTTTGATGAGGTTGAAAAATCCTCTATCGATTGAAAGAGGATTTTTTTTGCAGCAATAATTTTGTTTTTCAATTTTATTCTCCTTTTATAAACTTTTTTATATCTTCAAGAACAAACTCTTTGTTGAATAGATAGCCTGCTTTTCCGCCAAACAGTTCTGCATGTTTTGAATGCAAGTTCTGATCAAAAGGAGCTTTCGCGAGCTCGTTTGTAAATGCTTTTCCTTCCAGAAATTCATAGAGCTGAGCTACGCTCAATGGCTCGCTCGTAATGTTCAGTTTTTTTATTCCTGCATCAAGAGCTTTTGAGATATGCTCCCACAAAAAGCCAAGGTTATAGAACTGATAGCGAGACCTGCTGTCTGTAAAATTAAGGGCAGAAAATCCGACAGACTTGAAAAATTTTACAAGCCCTTCTCTCTCATTATTCTCTAACTCGCGGCATTTATAAAATCCGTTGTCCTGTTTTTTATAGAACTCGCCGAGAGCAGCATTCTGTTTTTCCAATTCCAGGAATTTGTCAGCTTTTAAAAGCGCTGGAATAAAGTGGATGTAATCATAAATGAAATTCTTTTTTAGGTTTTTGCCGTATAATGCCGGAAGTCGCACAATAAGGTGATTCTCGAATTTTTGGGCGACCAATTCCTCCAAATGCAGGCGGTTTCTGCCATAGGCGGTCAGAGAGTCCTTGTCGATTGCGCTGTCCTCGTCACCAGAAGGATTTTCGCCATACACGCTGATTGTAGATATCAGAACGACTTGTTTCGGCTGAATCTTTTTGATATTTTCAAAAGCTTCTTCTATCTGAGCCAAATCTTTTTCAGGAAAATTGTTTGCCGTAAACATTTCTGCCCTGACACCTGCATATACAAGCAAATCGGGCTTTGTTCCGAAAGAATCGCTTATATTTTTTGAATTGCAGACTGCGTCAAAACAGCCCTTTTCGTACAAGTTGCTTCCAACAAAACCTGTATATCCGACAAGAGTTTTCAATTTATATTTCTCCTTACTTTGTTAGCTTTTCAATGCTCTCAAAATTGTAGGTTGTTTTCTTGAACACAAGATTTACTAAAATCTGTAAATATTTGAGTACAATCGTAAGAATCATAAAGAGGAAGAAAAAAGACACCGAAAGAAACAGAATCGTGCTCGTCCAGCCTGGAACAGGATTTTTCAGATAATGGAATACGAGTGAATAAACACCCACAGCGATCGTAAAAAATAGCATGAGTGATGTAACAAACATCGAAACGCGGTATCCCAGATCTGTAAAAATAATGAGAGAATCGCTTGCAAGAGACCTGCGGTACTTCTTTGTAAATACATCTTCGTAATCCCGGATATTAGCGGTAACTTTGTAAATAATATTTGCGGATCGCAGACCGCATGCCGCATAGACAGGCTTTCTGTATGGCATCGTCTTGTTCATGGCGGAGATGCGGTTTATAACGCGTCGGCTCAAAATTCTGAATCGTTCCGTAGTCATTTTGTAATTGAGTTTTCCAAAACGATTGAAAACATAATAGAAGAGTCGTGAAGAAGCTCGTTTTGTCTTGTTAGGACTTGCGGAAACAATGTCAAAGCCCTGCAGGGATTTTCGATAGATTTTCATTATCTCTTCGCTGTCAAAATCAAGCACAGCTGAATCAAATTCAAATACGAAATCTCCGATCGCAAGGTCAACACCAGCGGTCATCGCCACCTCAACGCCGTGGAAATAGCTCATGTTAAGAATTGAGATGCAAGTGGATTTGATTTCACCGCTCAACCCTTTTATGATTTCTGTGCTTCTGTCGTCAGAAAAATCATTCACGCATATAATCTCTGATTTCTCGAAGTTCGCTTCCAAAACGGAAGCAACTGTTTTTAAGAAATTTGAGATCTGTTTCTCTGCATTGTGAACATAAATCACAGCTGAAATAAAATTCTTTTCTTTATTTAACTCACTCATTATCAAGTACCTCGTCTAAGTCGTAGACTGTATTTATTTTTCCAGAAAGCACACTTACGAAAGTCGGTTTTTTAGAGAAAACACGAATGACAGTCGGGCGTGAATCATCAATCTCAGAAGATTTGAGGATAGGCTTCATCGAAAACAGGGAGCTTTTATAGCTGAACTCGTATTCATCACGAAGATACTTTCGGGCAAGGTTCGCCATATAAGGGAATGCTGATTCCGGTTTCGCAGGACAATCATTGCAATTTCCCAAGTGTGCCGGAGAACAGAATCCGCCGCTTGCTTTCTGACATTCAAAAGTCGGAGTGGCGTCAAAACTTGTCGTATGAGGCGTAAAAGTAACCGAGGTAAGCGAATGAAAGCCCGTTTTTCCGAACGGCATAATCGAAAAGAAAGGTCCGTCCATAACCGTGAAGCCGTATTCATTCAGTTTTTTATTTACGTCGCAGAGAATAATCTCACAAAGCTCATATTTAATGCCGAATTTTTCAAATCCGAGCATATCGATGATTTGATTCGTAGCTGCGTAAGTTGCATTCAAAAGGAAAGGCGTCTCGTATTCCTCGCCGTCCGCCGTCACAACTTTGTACAGGTCGGAAGATGACTCGATTTTTGAGACTTTCACACCGTATTTTATTTCAACATTCTTAAGATCGGACAATTTTTGAAGATACCAGTCCTTCAAAATCATTGCGTCGTAAGTGTATTCACGGGTCATAAAAACACCGTCACACATTCCGTCCTTGAAGAATGTAGATGGATTGAGTTCCTCGCAAGGAATTTTTGCCGCCGCACAGAATTTTTTGAACTGCTCGCCGTTCGACCATGAATATTTTGCGCTTGTAGCATAAATTTTTTTGAATTCCCGGTTAATGCAGAAATCAAAATCTTTGTTGAAACGTTCGAAATACCCTGCTGACTTCATCGCGGTGGAAACGGAACGCGGATAATGATATCCCTGATGAACGCGAGCCTGGTTTATATATGTCGCGCGACGAAATGGTGTCGGGTCACATTCTAAGACGAGAATCTTTTGCCCCTTCTTGCCGCAATGCAGCGCGGAATGCAACCCATAAAGACCTGCACCGAGAATTACTTTTTCATACATTATAAATTACCACATCCAAATCAAAATAATCCAAACGTCTAGATATTATTCTTAAAAGTATATTGCAAAAACTTGTCTTTGAAAAGATTTACATCATGTCAAAAAGATTGGTGAGGCGATTTTTAGATGTACAAAACCACGAAAATATATAATAATGAATGCATGCAGCCTAAACATTCATTTTCAGGCTGTCAAAAACACCCAAAACAGGCATGTATGACTAACATTGATTGCGAAAAAATAGTTTCCGAGCTGAAAGGCACAGTTTCTCCGTCAAAGAAAATCAGCTTCGAGGAGATTTCCCTTTCAAAAGCCCAGAAAAACGGACACAGAATAAATTTTAATGACATCGCCATGGGAAGCGGGCTGAAAGGTCTGATAAACAAGATTGTGCTAAAATTCACAAAAAATTCGCTTCTTCAGGTTATCCAGATGCAGAACGAGATAAATCTTGACCTGCTCAAAAAAATCAGCACACTCAACGAAACTGTTGAGAAGCTGGAAACAGAATTAAAAAATCAGAAGGACAGCTCTAAAAAGTCGTTTTAGCGAATTTCTAGAGCCGCCAAGAAATCTTAACTTGCTTAGCTGCTTTAAATAAACGGGGATATTCATGAGAATCATACAGATCGCGCACATACTTTCATACGGAGACGGAATCGGTCTCGCGGTTTTCGATTTGGACAAAATCATAAAGGACAGGGGCTACGAAACCAAGATTTATGCGGACACCATAGACTCAAGGATATCGCCGGACATTGCACAAAAGACTGACTCTGAATACAAACGCGTTCCAGTCGGCAGCAAACGCCTTGCCTGGATAGCCGATATAC
>CAMVSS010000065.1 GCA_947170195.1 uncultured Treponema sp.
CAACAAAAAAGAGATTGCCCGCGTTTCCGACAGCACCAATTATATAGATAAAGATGGAAAAATTTCGGACAGATATTGTGTGGCTCCTTTTTGGGAGGGGCAAGGCGAAGTTCTGGAGCCGTGCGGGGAAGTCTGCGCATGGAAAAGCGGCACAAATTTCCTCGAGATCCCTTTGAGGCAGCCCGAGGGCGGAACTACTCCCGCCGGGGAAAAATTCACGTACACGATCAACGATATGAGCGTAGGGGATGCCGACGGTGACGGCGAATACGAGTTCTATGTCAAATGGGATCCGACGAACTCCCATGACGTGAGCATAAAAGGCTACACAGGGCGATGCATAATCGACTGCTACAAGATTTCAGGAAAGCTTTTGTGGCGGCTGGACATGGGGCAGAACATCCGGGCAGGAGCGCATTACACTCAGTTCATGGTTTACGATTTTGACGGCGATGGAAAAGCTGAGATGGCGGTAAAAACAGCTCCAGGAACCTTTATTACGCTCTACAATGAGGACGGAAGCGAAAAAGAAAGAAGATTCGTCACGATTCCGGAGAGAGATTTGAAAGCCGGAGTCACTCACGAGGACAACTACGTTTGCAGCTCAGAAAGTTTCCGCCAGCATCTCGTGGATGTTTTCATGGGCTGGGCGGAGCGCGATGAGGTAAAGCGCGGAATGTGGCCTGCGACTCTTGAGGAATGTTTCCATATAGAAAAAAAATATGATTATCCTCTTTCCCGACCTGATGCCGAAAAACTTGTTGATTATTTTATCAGCGAATTTGCGCCGTCGCGAAGCGAAAAAAATCATCTGGAGGCTTTCGAAGGATTTATCTTCGAGGGACCGGAATACCTCACGATGTTCGATGGAAGCGGCCTGGAGCTTGATACGATCGACTATCCTGTTCCGAGGGGCGACGACGGGCTTTTGTGGGGGGATTATGCGTGGCCAAGGATCGAGCCTTGCAACCGCGTGGACAGATTCCTTGCCTGTGTTGCATATCTGGACGGCGAAAGACCGTATCTGATAGAAGCCCGCGGATATTACACCAGGGCTACCGTTGCGGCATACAGCTTTTTCGATGGAAAATTCAAACAGGAGTTCCTTGCGGATTCCGGCCACGTGCCTTTGGGAAATCCGTTTGATTGCACTACGATATCAGATTTCGGAACCGACCCGCTCATGGGAAAACTTGCGGGGCAGGGGGATCACACTCTCTCAACCGCGGATGTCGACGGTGACGGAAAGCAGGAAATCATCTTCGGATCGGCCTGCGTTGATCACGACGGAACACTTCTTTACTCAAGCTACGGCGTCCGGGCGAAGGACGGAAAATGCGTTAAATTCGGGCATGGAGACGCTCTCCATGTCGCAAAGATAGATCCTGACAGACCTGGTTTCCAGATTTTCAATGTCTACGAGGAAGGCATTGATGCTCCGTGGGGCTTCGCGCTCAGGGATGCTGAGAACGGCGAGGTTATTTTCGGAGAGCCGGGAGACAAAGATTACGGCCGATGCATGGTCGGTGACATAGACAGGAGCGAGAGGGGACTTGAGTGCTGGGTCTATGATGTCCGCGACTGCACCGGGCGCATCAAAAGCGGAAAAAATCTTCCTGGAACCGACATGAATATCCGCTGGGAGGCTGACATGACGACTCAGATCCTGGACGGAAATGATATCTTCGCCAGCCACACCGGAGTCATAAACGACGTCGAGAAAGGTGCTGTCCTTGTGCCGCAGGGAATGACGACCAACAACGGAACCAAGGGAAATCCATGTCTGGTCGCAGATTTGTTCGGTGATTGGAGGGAGGAGCTTGTTCTCCGCAGAAGCGACGACAAGGCGATCAGAATCTACACTAACACGGACATCACATCGCACAAACTTTTTACTTTGATGCATGACATCATGTACAGAACAGGAATTGCCTGGCAGAACAACTGTTACAATCAGCCTTGCTATACAAAATTCTATTTTGCGCACGACACTGATTGGAAATACGTCCTGCCAGAACTTGCTGAAAAACAATAAAAAAGGAGCAGAATCGATTATGAGCGACTACATTCTGACGGCAGACGGGGCGAGCGAATCAATCCCCCTGCATTTTTTGGAGAACAGGGGGCTTCACGGAAAGGGCGCGACGTCTTTTGCTGATTTTTCGGGGTATTGGAAACGCGGCGAGGTAAAAAAAGGAGCTGCCTTTTCAATTTCGGACGGAAAGAAAACATTTCCGATTCAGACCTCAATCGCGGCTTTCTGGCCGGACGGTTCCGTAAAATGGTCTTTTCATACCGCGGATTTTGCTCAGGACGAAAAAAGCTGGACTTCTCCGGTAGTTGAGTTCGGAAGAAAACCGGCCTCGCTCGTTCGCTCCGTTACGATTTTTGAGAACGATTCGAGCATTCTGATTGATACAGGTGCTGTTCAGACTGAGATTTTCAAGACAAGCCGTGAGGACGGAGCTTTTATCGGAAAGACGGTGATTCTTGGCAGAACTGCCCTTGCCTGCGGAAAGCTGAAATTTGTGCTTGAGGAAGATTCTGAAATCAATCCTTTCCTTTCTGATTCAGAAACTTGCGTGATTCACACTTCCTGCACGAGCCGAGTGGAAAACGCATTCGTAGAAGAGCGCGGTGATTTGCAGGCTGTTGTAAAGGTTACGGGGCATCATTTTGATTCCCGAAACGACAGGAAGCTTATGCCGTTCACTCTGCGCCTCACTTTCAAACTGAACGATCCGTTCTTCAATGTTCAGCACAGTTTTGTTTACGACGGAAATCCTGACTGCGACAAAATGAAGGCTTTGGGCTTGGAATTCGAGACTCCGCTTTCAGGCCAGGTCTATAATCGGCATGTGCTTTTCTCCGGCGAACTGAATTCTGCCTGCAAAACTTTCCATGAGTCGTCAAAACTACTGTTGAGCTGGCATCCGAAAATCAATCCGACGGTATATCCTGACCAGATTGCTGGAAAACCGCTGGTTTTTAATCCTTGTGATCCGGAAAGTCGCGCTCTGGACAAAACTCTTTCTTCGATCCCTGCATGGAACAGCTACCGCATTTATGCCGACAGCGCGTCTCATTACCGCATAACCAAGGGCACTGGAAAAAAAGGTTGCGTTCACATAAGCGCGATCGAGGGACGGCGCACCGACGGAACTGCCGTGATTGCAGGCGAGGACGGCGGAATCATGGTAAAAATCCGCGATTTCTGGCAGAAATATCCAAGCTCAATTTGGTTTGAGAACATAACGAAAAGCGAAACTTCGGGCGAAGGCTGCGCAAAGACTTTCGTGTGGCTGTGGTCTCCTGAAAGCGAGGCTATGAATTTCAGCCGCTACGACATCGAGGGACACTCAGGCCCTTATTACGAGGGTTTTGACCAGTCTGATTCCGATCCTTACGGAATAGCAAACACAAATGACATACTGATCGGAGGATTCCTGCCGCACGACGGAAAACTCATTCCGTCGGACGAGGAGATTTCCGCGTTCACCCTTCAGTGCCAGAAGCCGTCCCTTCTGGTTGCAAGCCCGGAATACTATCACAAAACCCGTGCTTTCGGATTCTGGAGTCTGCCGGACTCATCGACACCGGAAAAGGCTCTCATTGAGAAAAATCTTGACGAGGCTCTTGCTTTTTACAAAAACGAGATAGAGCAGCGTTCCTGGTTCGGATTTTGGAATTACGGCGACTTCATGCATACTTATGATCCTGACCGGCATTGCTGGCGATACGATATGGGCGGATACGCATGGCAGAATACGGAGCTGGTTCCGACCCTGTGGCTGTGGTACAGTTTCTTGCGCACCGGACGCGAGGATGTGTATACGATGGCTGAGGCAATGAGCCGACACACAAGCGAAGTCGATGTCTACCACATAGGAAAATACAAAGGTATCGGAAGCCGCCACAATGTCCTGCACTGGGGATGCGCTTGCAAGGAAGCCAGAATCGCAATGGCAGGTCATCACCGCTTCTCATTCTATATAGGCGGTGACAGACGGTACGGCGACATCTTTGACATCGTGAAGGACGGCGATTATTCTACGGTCAACATCGATCCTCTGCGATATTTCTACGATAAATCCCAGATGAAGCTTAAGACCCATGCCCGGACAGGCCCTGACTGGTCAACTTACACATCAAACTGGCTCACTGAGTGGGAGCGGCACAACAATTCTGATTATGAGAAGAAAATCCGAGTCGGAATTGAAGATTTGAAAAACGCGCCCCTCGGACTTGTATCCGGCAACAACTTTGAGTACGACCCTGAGACTTCTCATCTTGGCTACATCGGCGAAACTTCTGCAGGAGGAACACATCTCGCTGTCTGCATGGGCGGTCCGCAGACATGGTTTGAGCTTGTCGACCTGCTTGATGATGAGGGCTGGACGAAACTCCTCGCGGATTTCGGAACGTTCTATTTTGCGAGCAAAGAGGAACAGCAGAAGCGAAGCAACGGACTGATCGGAAACCGCGAATTCTCGCTTCCGTTTATGGCGGCGAGCATCGGAGCTTTCGGCGCTTACTACTACAAGGACAAAGAACTTGCAAAAAAAATCTGGTCTGTGCTCAAAGCTTCGCTTGCTCAGAATGGGAGCAAGGCAAAATCTGGAAGCGATTTCGAAAGCTCCAAGATTAGCTATGTGAACAATCCTGAGCTTGAAGAACTTAAATGGGTTACGACGAATGTGACAAGCCAGTATTGTCTCAATTCAATCGTCTGCCTTGATTTGATACCTGACGGAATTGAAGGTTAATTTTCTGGTTTTGCCGCCGGAAGCTCCAAAAGTTTAGCCTGCCGTGACGGATTTATGCTATAGATTGATTTAAGAATCATGGTGAGAACTGTGCGCGGTGCTATTCTTATAATATACGAAAGTGAGCAGGTAATAGCTGCGCCATAAAAAGCGCGGCTTATCAAGGAGAACTATATGACAAAAAACGAAGTTTATGCAGCTTCCCGAGAACAGTATGCGGAGCTTGGAATCGATACGGAAAAGGCTATTGATATACTTCACAAAATTCCGCTCTCAATGCATTGCTGGCAGGGAGACGATGTAGGCGGATTCGAACATCCCGGTGCAAGCCTTGATGGCGGCGGAATTCAGGTTACTGGCAATTATCCAGGAAAGGCGCGCTCTATCGCCGAGCTTCGTGCCGATATCGAAAAGGCACTTTCTCTGACACCTGGTCGCTATCGCCTAAATCTTCACGCAAGTTACGCTGATTTTTCTGATACAAAACCTGTGGACAGGGATCAGCTTGAGAAAAAGCATTTCCAGAGCTGGCTTGACTGGGGAAAAGAAAAGCACATCCCTCTCGATTTCAACGCGACGCTCTTTGCACATCCGAAAGCAAACGGCATGACACTCTCATCAAAGGACAAGGGAATCCGTGATTTTTGGATTGAGCACGCAAAACGATGCCGTGAGATCGGCGGCTGGTTCGGAAAGGAGCAGAAAAGTGCCTGCATCCATAATCTTTGGATTGCTGACGGTATGAAAGATTTCCCTGCCGACAGACGTGGTTACCGCGAGATTCTTGAAAAGTCGTATGACGAAATCATGTCGCTTGATATTTCAAAAGAATACCTCAAGGATTCATTCGAGTCGAAGGTGTTCGGCATCGGTTCTGAAAGTTATGTAGTCGGATCGCACGAATTCTACATGGGTTACTGCGTCAAGAATCAGCACATGATTACGCTCGATATGGGCCACTTCCACCCGACAGAAAATGTAGCTGACAAAATCTCTTCAATGCTCATGTTCGTGCCTGAGCTTCTGTTCCACATCAGCCGCGGCGTCCGCTGGGACTCTGACCATGTATGCGTTGTAAATGACGACCTCAGGCTTATCGCAGAGGAGCTTGTGCGCACTAATCAGCTCGACAAGATTCATCTTGCTACAGACTTTTTCGACGGCTCGATCAACCGTGTCGGCGCATGGGCTTTGGGCTTGCGTGCGACGGAAAAAGCGCTCCTCTATGCGCTTCTTCAGAACAACGAGAAACTCGTCGCTGCCGAGGAAAGCGGAAATTACTTTGAAAGGCTCGCTTTGATAGAAGCATACAAGACACTTCCGTTCGGTGCCGTCTGGGATCGATATTGCGAAAAGTCCGGAGTTCCTACAGATGTCGAGGTCATAAAAGAAGTGATGGACTACGAGAAAAAAGTTCAGTCCAAGAGAGGTTAAAATGAGGGAAGAAGCTTTTGCAATGAAACTCAAACCCGGCTATGAGGATGAGTACAAACGCCGTCACGATGCTATATGGCCTGAGCTGAAAAAAGCTATCACTGACACCGGCGTCTACGATTATTCAATCTACCTTGATGAAGAATCGCTTACGCTGTTTGCCGTGCAGAAAATCAAGGACGGAGGAAATCCAGACGTTCAGAAAGGCATGGCAATAGTCCGCAAGTGGTGGGACATGATGGCTGATATCATGGACGTAAATCCTGACAACTCACCTGTCTGCCGTCCTCTCCGCCCGATGTTCCACATGGACTAGAGGTGGATTGAAAACATAAATCCGTTCGGAAGCACTTGCAGGGACGACAGAATCTTGTCGTCCCTGTTCAGTTTCTTCTGACGGTGCAGCCACGGAACTCCGACACCGCATACCGTTCCGATGACAGCTCCCGCAAAGGTGTCCGTCAGAAAATGATTTCCGCTCGACATCCTGAGCACCGCCGTTCCTGCCGCAAGGCTGTAGCTCAATGCCGTCACAGCCCATCGTAATTTTGTATCCTGATTATATTCACCAAAAACGTAGCTCGCGAATGCGGCACCAGTGAACGCCATCGTTGAGTGACCTGACGGAAACGAATTGTGCCAGTCTTTGTCCCCGTGGTAGACTTCCGACGGCTTCGACGAGTGATACATGTATGGTCTTGTCCTGTCAAAAAGGTCTTTTCCGATTTCCTTGAATCCGTATGCGAGCAAAACGCTTTCCGCATACATTACGGTGATAGTCTTCCATTCCGATGGTTTTGATGCATATACTGTTGCGGGCGCAAGAATTGACAGCGACATCACTATGTCTCCTGCCAGGTCGAGATTTTTCGAATAGCCCCTGGCGAATTTTCTGTCCAAGGCGTTCACGTTGGAAAGATCGTAGCACTCACCATGCCAACGGGCGTAATCGGGTTTTACGATGACTTGAGTCGTATTCAGGGCAACTCCGGTTCCTATTATGATGCTCTCCTTTACCAAGTCCAGGGAGAAGACTGTTTCTTGTGCAGATTGTTGTGCGTTCAGCGCGCAAGTGATAAAAATCAGTGATGCAAGAATTGCTGAGAGTTTTTTCATTTATTTTCCTTTTTGTTTTTTTCCTGACAATGATACTGATTATGACTTTCCTCGTAAACTCACCGCGAGCTTTGTAGAACAGGCTTTTGCTTTTGTGCTATAATTTGGGCATGAGCACATTAATCAGATCGGTTGTTCCGGATGATGCCGAACAGCTTCTTTCTATATATAAGTCGTATGTTCTTAAAACGGCAATCACTTTTGAGTATGAAGTTCCATCGGTCGAAGAGTTTCGTGCCCGGATTGAAAAAACAATTTCGAAATTTCCGTATATCTGCATTCTGGAAGACGGAAAAATCGTCGGCTATGCGTACGCATCAGAATTCAAGGGGCGGCCTGCGTATCAGTGGAGCGTTGAGCTGAGCATTTACCTCGCTGAAAATTCTCACGGTCGGGGCTACGGACGGCTTCTTTATGCGGAGTTGGAAGGGCGGCTCAAGAAGATGGGAATCAAAAATCTCTACGCCTGCATCGCTTATCCTGAAAAAGAAGACGAATATCTCACGAACAACAGCGTGGAATTTCATTCGCATCTTGGTTTCGCCAAAGTCGGTGCGTTCCGAAACTGCGCGAATAAATTCGGAAGATGGTATCACATGACGTGGATGGAGAAAATCATCGGTGAACACGAGAATAACCCGGATCTGATCCGAAAATCTTGCTGATGTTTTTTGACTGATTTGCGTTTGTCGCATCATTTTATGCAGCACATGTTTTTTACTTGCATAAAATATGCAAAAATGATAGGCTTTTTGCATAAATATACGGTTTGCTTGCAATCCGTTTGCGTTAGTAGAAATTATTGACGGCATTCATTTTATCGCAAATTTTGTAATAACGAGGCATTTATATGGCAAAAGAGAAAGTTGTTCTTGCTTATTCAGGTGGATTGGACACAACGGTTATCATTCCGTGGCTCAAAGAAAATTATGACTATGACGTTATCGCCGTTTGTATCGATGTCGGTCAGGGCGATGACTGGGAAGCAATCAAAGGCCGTGCGCTCAAAACAGGGGCAACTGCCTGCTATGTTGTTGATGCCCGTCAGGAATACATCGAAGAATACATCTGGCCTGCTCTCAAAGCAAATGCCGTCTACGAAGACGAATATCTTTTGGGCACTTCAACAGCTCGCCCGCTCATCGGAAAAATCTTGGTTGAATATGCTCGTCAGGAAGGAGCTGTCGCTATCTGTCACGGCGCTACCGGTAAAGGTAACGACCAGGTTCGATTCGAGCTTGCAATCAAAGCATTCGCTCCTGATTTGCGCGTAATCGCTGCATGGCGTGACGACAAATGGAACATGGACAGCCGCGAAGCTGAAATCAAATTCCTTGAGGACCGCGGTCTTGAAGTTCCGATGAAAAAAGACCAGTCTTACTCTCGCGACGAGAACATCTGGCACATCTCTCACGAAGGCCTTGAGCTTGAGAAGACTGAGAACGAGCCGAACTATCCTCACATGCTCAAAAACACCACTGTTCCGGAAAAAGCCCCGGAGGACGGCGAGTATGTCACAATCGAATGGGAAAAGGGTATCCCTGTTTCTCTCAACGGCAAAAAAATGAACGGTCTTGAGCTCATGGAAGAACTCAACAAAATCGGCGGAAAGAATGGTGTCGGTCTGGTTGACATCTGCGAAAACCGCTGCGTCGGCATGAAAAGCCGCGGCGTATACGAAACACCGGGCGGAGCAATCCTTTACTTCGCTCACCGCATGATGGACCACATCTGCCTTGACCGCGATACATATCACTACAAGCAGCAGGTTTCTCTCCGCCTTGCAGAATTGATTTACGACGGAAAGGTTTTCACTCCGCTTTATGACGCTCTCATGGCATTCGTCGATTCTACACAGCAGACTGTCACCGGCTGGACGAAAGTTAAGCTCGTCAAAGGTCAGATCCGTGCCGCAGGTTCAGGCTCTAAATACAGCCTCTACAACGAGGACATCGCTTCATTCACTACTGGCGAACTTTACAACCACAAGGACGCACAGGGCTTCATCACACTCTTCGGATTGCCGCTCAAAGTGCGCGCTATGATGGAGCAGAAAGTAGGCGAGGGCCGCGCAATCGCTGAAAGCAAAAACTTGAAAAAACGCCCAACGGAGTAAGCGGAACAAAAATTACATCCGTGTAATTTTTGTTCCTACGAGAAAATTCTGTTCACCTGAAGGTAAACAGAATTTTCTCGCTTGGCTTTACGCCGCATCCTTGCGGCAGAATTTCCCTGTGCACTTCACGCTTAAGGCACGGGGATTTTTTTTGTCATAAAAAAGTCTCTTTGTGTCCTCCAAAGTCTGTGAGAAATCTTAAAACAAAGCGCATGGGACGCGTCATTTTTTTACGGTTGCGAGCTGTAAAAATCTTTTGTTTCTTTCATAAAGTTTAAAAAATCAATAAAATGAATGCATGACCTATGTAAAAAAACTTACTTCAGGAATGGGTAAAAAAATCTGGCTGTATTCGGCGGTCTCACCTCTGTTTATGGTTGGTGAAGTCTCTATGGAGACGACGATTCCTCTGGTTATGGCAAAAATTGTAGATGTCGGAATCGCTCAGAAAGATTCTTCTGTCGTCGTGAAGCTCGGAAGCCTCATGGTGATTATGGCCTGCTTTTCTCTTTTATGCGGGGCTTTGTGCGGCTGGATTTCTTCTCTTGCGGCGTTCGGTTTCTCAAAGAATTTGCGAAAAAATCTTTTTCAGAAAGTCCAGGAATTTTCTTTTTCAAACATGGACAAGTTCGGAACCGGCTCTCTTGTGACTCGCCTTACCACGGATGTTACGAACCTTCAGAACATGTATCAGAATCTTATCCGAACGGCAATTCGTTGTCCGCTCATGCTTATAATGGGCACCGTGATGTCATGCGTAATCAGCATACGGCTCGCCGGAATCTTTTTTGTCGTCATTCCGCTTCTTGCTATCGTAATTGTTCTGATTACCGTAAAAGTCTACCCGCGTTTTTCTCAGCTCTTCAAGAAATATGACAGGCTCAACAATATCGTTCAGGAGAATCTGATAGCTATCCGTGTCGTAAAGGCTTTTATCCGAAAAGATCATGAGTGCGAAAAATTTGATTTCGTCGCTGATGATTTGCGCAATACTCAGGTCAGCGCAGAAAAAATCGTGATCCTGAATATGCCTATAATGCAGGTTATGGTCTATGGCTGTATCGTCAGTGCGCTGTGGTTCGGCGGAAATCTGATTCTCTCAGGTTCTCTCAAGACCGGTCAGCTCATAAGTTTCCTTTCCTATATCAGCCAGACTTTGATGAGCCTGATGATGCTCGGACGTATGCTCGTCATGTTCATAATGTCGCGCGCCTCATATGCAAGAATTCTGGAAGTCCTCGAGGAAAAAATCGAGATAAAGAATCCTGATGACGGAGTTTTTTCAGTTCCGGCTGACAATTCAATTGATTTCAAGGACGTATGCTTCAGCTATGACGGAAAAAGCGAGCATTTTGTCTTGGAGAACATAAATCTTCACATTCCGTCCGGGGCTACTGTCGGAATAATCGGCGGAACCGGTTCGTCAAAATCGACACTTGTGCAAATGATTCCGCGCCTTTATGACGTTTCTGCCGGTGAGGTTAAAATCGGCGGCGTTGACGTTCGAAAATGCAATGTTGAGGCTCTGAGAAAGAAAATCGGATTTGTCTTGCAGAAAAACGTGCTCTTTTCAGGAACAATCGCTGAAAATTTGCGCTGGGGAAATGAGAATGCGAGCGATGCGGAGCTGGTCGAGGCTTGCCGGGTTGCCGATGCTGATTCTTTTGTCCAGAAATTCCCGGAAAAATATGAGACCCAGCTTG
>CAMVSS010000066.1 GCA_947170195.1 uncultured Treponema sp.
GTTGAGATGACGGCTCAGGTCGACATCGCTCAGTTCGGAGGTGCACTCCCGGCAGATGAATTCTACTACGCGCAGTAAAAAGTTTCTTGACACCATCTGTTTTGCGCTGGGTATCGTGCTGATAGCGTTGATCATTCAGCTGATGCAATGGGCTAAAGGCGATACCGTTGTTTTTCCCGGGTGTGGAGACATAATCAGAGCATTGATTTCTCTTCTGTCCGCCGGCTCGACGTATGAGCATCTTTCGAGAACCATGATTGATTTCCTGATAGGCGTTTCGATCGGAGGGGTCTTGGGGCTTTTGCTGGGCTTCTTTGGCGGACTAAGCAAGGTTTTCCGTGCTTTGATAAAGCCGCTAATGATTACGCTCCGAAGTCTTCCGACGATCGTCCTTATAGTGATCTTGATGGTGATTGCAAAGTATGTCCATGTTCCGGTTTTGGCTTCGGCGATTGTGATCATACCTTTCATATATGAAGCTACGGCAACCGGAATCGAGACTTTGGACAAGAGCTATCTTGATGTTTACAGGCTTGAAAGCTCTCTTTCTCTTCGTGTGATTTTTTTTGTGCATATTCCGCTGATTTCAGGTTATCTGCGCCAGGCTTTTTCAAATGCGATCGGAATGGGAATAAAAATCTGCGTGATTTCAGAATATATCGCAGGCGTAAACAATACGGTCGGAAAGGATATAATGAACAGCCGAATTCAGATCGAATTCGCAAATCTTTACGCCTATGCGATTATCATGGTTTTTCTGGTTCTCGCGGTTGAGGCTGTTCCTCTTTTTTTGACTAAAAATGATTGAGCAGTTTCAAAAATTCTTTTCGGATTAGAAGATTTTATGAGTTTGATTTTATCTTTTTTCAGAAAGCAGTATGTTTTCTGCATTTCGACACTTTGCGCTCTTCTGAGCTGTTTTTTTGTTCCGCCGAGCTTGAGTTACTTGTCTTACATAGACTGGAATTCTCTGGCGCTTCTTTTTGCTTTGATGGCAGTAGTATCCGGTTTTGAGAAATGCGGTCTCTTCCTCCGACTGGGAAATTTTTTGACCTCGCTTGTTCATGATGCCCGCTCATTGAGTGCTGTTCTTATTGCCCTCTGCTTTGTCAGCAGCATGCTGATTACGAATGACGTTGCTCTTTTGACCTTCGTTCCTTTTTCCGTGATGCTTTTTGAGAAGCAGAAGCATATTCCTTCGTGGTGCCTGTTGTATGTCGTGGTTTTGCAGACCGTTGCCGCCAACACCGGAAGCATGCTTACCCCTGTCGGAAATCCGCAGAACATTTTTCTGTTCTCCAAGATGGGGGAGAGCATACCTTCGTTTATGGGGATGATTTTGCCATATTCAGCTGTGTGCGCGATTATCCTAATGCTTTTGGTTTTTGCTGTGCCGAAAATCAAGTTGGAGAAGCTGCGTGATTCCAAGGGTGACGAGATCAGGCAGAAGACGAGTTTCAGGCGTTTCAAAGGACAGAGCGCGCTTCATTCGGTCGTCTATGCGCTTCTGTTTTTGCTATGCCTTGTGAGCGTCGCCGGAATCGTTCCCAAGCTTGCCCTTGTCCCGGTCGTAATTTTTGTGATTTTTGTGTTCGACAGAAGCGTCCTTGCCAGTGTTGATTATTGGCTTCTGCTTACGTTCTGCTCATTTTTTGTTTTTTCTGGCAACATTGCGCTTATTCCGGCGGTGTCGGAGTTTTTGGTCAATGCGGTCGGCTCACATGAATTTTTGGCTTCCGTAGTTTCCAGCCAGATTATCTCAAACGTTCCTGCAACGCTGCTTTTATATCCGTTCGTTTCCGACGTAAAGGGGCTTCTTCTTGGCGTGAATGCGGGCGGACTCGGCACTCTTGTTGCTTCCCTCGCGAGCCTTATTTCGTTCAAATTGTACACGAAGGGCAGGGGCGGAGTTGCAAAATATCTGGCTGTTTTCTCGGCAATAAATTTCAGTTTGCTCGCGCTTCTGTGCATCCTGTATTTTCTGAAGGTTTTTTAGGCCTCAGACTGATTTTTTGGACTGATTTTTTGGACTGATTTTTACGCGATTGTCGGAGAGAAAGATTCGACTTCCTCGCCCATGATTGGCTTGCTGAAATAATATCCCTGAATGTAATCGCCGCCGAAATTCTTGATTTTGTCGTATTGCCAGCGGTTTTCGATTCCTTCAACTACGAGCTTCATGTTTAGCGAGTGGACGAGATTTACGATGTTCTCGACGAAGGTGGATTTTTCCGGAATCATGAGATAATTGTCTACGAGACTCTTGTCGATTTTTACGATGTCCACAGGAAGATATGCGAGGTAGCTGAGCGATGAATATCCTGTTCCGAAATCATCAAGCGCGAGCTTTACGCCAAGTTTTTTGAACTGCTCGAAGAGTTCCGTCGCTTGCTTTCGGTTCCCGAGGAAGAGGCTTTCTGTGATTTCGATGCAAATCAATGCCGGGCTGATTTTGTATGTTTTGAGCAGGTCGGAAAGGTAGTCGACGTAGCCGTAATCGGAAATCTGAGCCGCAGAAAAATTTATAGAGACTTTGTGGAGCTTTAATCCCTTGTTTCTCCACTCCGCCATCTGCCGTATCGTCTTTTCAGTGATGATTCTTCCTATTTTTGATATGTAGCCGCTTTTTTCTGCAACAGGAATAAAGTCTCCCGGAGCGATGATTCGCGGCTGGCCGTCCTTGTCGGTCAGCTGGAGCCTCGTGAGTGCCTCGAATCCGAAAATATCTCCGTTCTCCGTGATGATTTGTGGCTGGAACATTACGAAGAAACCATCGTTGTGGCAGGCGAATTCCACATCCTTGACGATTTCGTGCCTTTTTTCGATCGCATGGCGCATCTCTGCCGTAAAGACCGCGTTTTTGTTTGAGCCTAATAGCTTTGCCTCGTAGAGAGCTATCTCCGCATCGATGATGTATTCTTCGGATGTCTTGTGCTCCGAGTCCGAGTTGATGATTCCGATGGAAATCTTGATGAAAGTCGGGTTTTCTTTTGTGCAGAACGGTCCTGAAAGAAGCTGCCTCAGATAGTAAAATTCAAGCCCTTTTTCTTTTACGTGGCTGTCCGCGCGCACGAGCAGGAATTTATCGTTGTGGAGCCGGTAAACTGTGTAGTTCCCGATTTCGATGAGAGTCTGAAGCCTGTCTGCGATTTCAACAAGCAGGCTGTCGCCGAAGTCGTGGGAGTAATAGTCGTTTATTGTATGGAAGTCCTCGATGTCGAGCATCAGTATCGCAAAATTTACATTTTTGTCCATCAACTCGCGTATGTATTTGCGGGCGATAATCTGATTCGGAAGATTTGTCAGCTGATTGTGCGTGAGCTGGAATTCAAGTTTTTCTTTTAGGTCCCTGATGTGCAAAGAATAAATCATCAATATAATGATAAGAATCGTCATCGACGTGATGATGAGAAGGGAAGGGTACATGATGAACGAATATTCGCTGATGAAATGCTTTTGCTGGTTGATGATTTTTACATATTTTGGAACCCGCGATTTTTCGATTCCGAACTTTTGCATCATGTTCCAGTTCAGGATTATGTCCGAAGGAATATCGGTTCTGACAGAAACTTTTGATATGTCCTCGCCGTCGAGCGCCTTTATGGCAAGGCTCGCTGTGTATTCAGCGGCTTCGCCGATCCTGAAAATCGAGCCTCCGAGTATTTTGCTTCCGATTGTCTCAAGGAGAACGGTGAATGTCGGGACCGTCGAATACTGCATTACGAGATCCGTCATCTCGGGGAGCGAATATTTATATCCCTCGAGGTCGTTGTACATTCCGAGCAGCACGAGGACCGTGTTTTGAGGAAGATTCTGAAGCTGGCGGACGATTTCTTCCTTTGGAAGGGCGTCTGAATGAATCCCCATAAATTTGTAAGGAGTCTCCGCTATGAAATTTGAGAATTGCTTGATGAATCCCAGGGTTGCCAGGGTCGAAGTGCCATAGAGAGCCGCAACGTTTTCTGTCTCCGGGAAAAATTCCTGGATGACCTGGAACATGTTGTTCAGTGACAGTTTCTCGACCGAGCCGGTGATCCTTGGATATTCGGCGGCCTGCTTTGCAAGCTCTTCGTCGTTGATGCCGATGAATATGACCTGAGCTTGTGAGAAGAATTCATAGTAATGATCAATTATGAATCTTAATGCCTGATCATCTCCCGCAATGACTACCTTATATGGTGAGTGGACTGATAATTTGTATTTAAGAAGATTGTAAAAAGCCTCGATGTTTTCCGGCGTGTTGAACAACTTCATGTCCATGAATGCGCTGTCATAAGGAATTTTTCGTTTGCTGAACACGCGGTCGAAACCTTTCATCTGCTCCCTGGTATAAGGATAACTTTCGCTGTACGAACTGATGAAAAGGATTTCTTTGGTTAAAAAAGACGGTCGGACGGCAGAATTGTTTTTTGTATTTACGATGAATCTGTAATAGCTACGCGAGAGGGAGATGATTCCGACAATGAATCCTGCTATTGCGAGAAACGTAAATAGTAGATTTAACACTCTCTTCATAAAACTCTACCTTTTTGATTATGAGCCCATTTTTTACATCCCTTACCACCTGATTTAAGTATAAGTTAGTTTTATAGAAAATCAAATTTTTTTACATACTGATTAAATCAGATTTTTTTGATTTTTTTTACTTGAATTTCCTTGCTTTTATACAAGTCTGTGTTATCATTAAATCGTGGTCAGGAAAGAGATGAGGACTTACACCGGCTGCACGAAAAGGAGGCGTTATGCAATTTCCGACAAAAAGGTCTGACTCCTTGGGAGTCTTGTAATCGCTTATATCCGCCTGCGGGATACGCAGGGTTTCATAAACTGCCGGTCGCTGGGTCGACTTGAGGCAAAATATAAACCGCCAAAAGCTGGCGGTTTTTTTTATGGCAGGACGGGAGAAAGTTTTAAGCGCGCTGGATTTTAAAAACGACCAGATTATAAGCATGGGGCATAACAAATTTTTTGAGGATTTTTTGACATGAATCTTAATTACAGAATTCTTGACAGTGATATATTTGAATCATACATGGCTCTTGAGGGCTGGGATAATTTCCCGCTTTTAAAATCATATACGGAGCAAGGGGAGTTTTCTTTCATCCTGAAAAACAGTTCTTTCATGGTTTTTGACTACAAACCTTCAAGTGATTTGCTGAAAGCTGTTTGCATCTACAAAATGCTCGGCGACACGCTCAACATAGACCTTTTCGAGGTGAATAAAAAATATCGGCATGTCGGTATCGGTACTTTTGCAATGGAAAGGCTTATCCTTGAGACCGGAGCAAAAAGAATTTATCTGGATGCGAAGGACACGAATGCGGAGATTTTCTGGAAGAGTATCGGCATGGAGAAAATCGACGAGCAGACTTTCTGTTTTAACTAACCCCGGATGGGTGAGCCTGTTTCAAAAGTCTGCCTTTGTTTGAAAATCCTTCCAATTTTTTTCAATCGTTCTGGTAGACGATTTTGCTTTGTTGCTGTTATAGTATTTTCGGAGGTGCAATAAAGATGCAGCACGTAACATTTAAACCTCAGGGAGTTTGCGCCGTACAGCTGGACTTTGATCTCGATGGCGACAAACTTCACAATGTCAGCTTTGTCGGCGGATGCAACGGCAATCTGAAAGCTATTTCCAGGCTTGTCGAGGGACGCGATGCGCGCGAGGTTGCGAGTATTTTGCGCGGAAATGATTGCAGGGGCAAGGGGACTTCCTGCGCGGATCAGTTTGCGCGGGCTATCGAAAACGTTTTTGCTTCTCCAACTTTGTAATCGGTATGTCTTCAGTTACATTAAAAGATATAGCAAAAGAATGCGGTGTCTCTTTTTCTTCTGTCAGCAAGGCTTTGAAAGGCAGCCCTGAGATTGGCGCGGCGACGATAAAACTTGTTACGGAGACCGCAAAACGTATGGGCTACCAGCCGAATATGGCGGCGCGCGCCTTGAGAACGAACCGCTCGTACGACATCGGACTCATATTCGAGGACAGCACCGGTTCCGGATTGCAGCATCAGTATTTTGCTGAGATTTTCGATTCAATAAATGTTTCTGCAAATCTTGCCGGCTACAGCATCACATTCCTGAATTCAGAGAATAAAAGCAACAGCACCTATTTTGAGCAGGCTCTTTACCGTGGTTGTGACGGCATAATAATCGTCACTGCGGCAGATTTCGAAAGACCGGACATACAGCAGATTTTGGAGAGCGATATTCCTGTATCAATCCTTGATTACGTTCCAAAGACGGGAAAATTCTCTGTTATGAGCGACAACTACAACGGAATGAAGCAGCTTACTAAATATATAAACTCAAAGGGCCATAAAAAAAACGCGTATATTCACGGGGAGCCTTCCGAGGTTACTTTCTCGCGTATAAAAGCCTACAAGGATGCTCTTGCTGAGAACGGCATTTCATTCGACGAGAATTTCCTGCGCCAGGGGCAGTATCACGGCTCTCAGTCGAGCGAAAAACAGACCGAAGAAATCCTTTTGCTGAAAGACCGGCCGACGTGCATAATCTATCCCGATGATTTCGCATGTCTTGGCGGACTCAAGACTCTGACAAAATTCAATCTCTCTCCCGGAAAGGACATAAGCATAGCTGGCTATGACGGAATCCTTCTGGCATCGCTTTTGACACCTTCGCTTACGACTTACGCGCAGAACGCAAAGGCTCTTGGCTCAAATCTCACGGAAACTTTGATAATGCAGATTGAGAGCAAGGGCAAAAAACTCGGCGGAAAGACACATGTCTCTGGCTGTCTGGTTGAGGGAGCTTCCGTAAAACAAATTTCTGATTAAAACCGTCTTCTTAATGGTGAAAAAAATGACAGAAATGTAAAAAAATAATTGACTTTGGAGAATAGTGTTGTATACTTAAACTACAACGTTTTCGTAAATGTTGTGATTTCAAAGAAAAAAAGAGGTTTAAGATGGCAAAAATCGCAAAATCTGTGCTTGCCGCAACAGCGCTTGCGTGCGTTGCTTTTTCGGGCTGTAACAAAAAGGACGCTTCAGCAGCGTCTAACTCGGAAGGAAAGGTTTTGAATATCTGTGTATGGAACGAAGAGTTTCAGGACAGATTCAAGACTTATTTTGAAGCAAAAGGACTCATTCCTGAGGGCGTAAAAGTAAATTGGCTTCTGACACCAAACCTTGACAACGCTTATCAGAACAAACTTGATGAGCTTCTTTTGTCACAGGAAAACGCTTCGCCAGATGAAAAGATTGACATCTTCCTCGTAGAGGCTGACTACGCTAAAAAATATGTTGATTCTGGTCTCGTATTGGATGTTAAAGGTGATATCGGCCTTACAGACGCAGATCTGAGCAAACAGTACAAATACACACAGGATGTAATGACGGATTCAAACGGCGTTCTCCGCGGTGTTTCTTGGCAGGCTTGTCCGGGCGGATTCATCTATCGCCGCTCAATCGCAAAGGCTGTTATTGGTACAGATGATCCTGCAAAAGTTCAGAAAGCATTGGACAACTGGGATCTGTTCGACTCAGTTGCTGCAAAAGCAAAGGGCAAAGGATATTCAATGCTCTCTGGATTTGATGATGCATTCCGAGTATTCACAGACAACGCAAAAACACCTTATGTAGTAGATGGAAAAATCAACATCGATCCTATGGTAAAGCGCTGGATTGACCAGACAAAACTCTACACAGATAAAGGCTACAACAACAAGGCAAACCTCTGGTCTGCAGAAAGCTTCCAGGGCGCTCACAAGGACGGAAACGTATTCGGATACTTTGGACCTGCATGGTTCATCGACTTCTGTCTTGCTCCTGCAACTCTTGATGATGAGAAAAAGCCTGCTGAAATTGGTAACGGAAGCTACGGTGACTGGGCATTCTGTAAGGGACCTCAGGGATTCTGTTGGGGTGGAACATGGTTGTGTGCTGCAAAAGGCTCTGACAATATTAAGCTTGTTCATGACATCATGTATCAGCTCACTTGTGACAAAGAGACTTTGAAGGCAATCGCAACAGAGAAGGGTGACTTCGCGAACAACAAGGTAGCAATGAAAGAAGTTGCTGCCGGTGACTACAAGAATCCGTTCCTCGGCGGACAGAATCATATTTCCCTCTTCCTTGACTCTGCAAAGAGCATCAGCAAGGACAACATGACAGCTTATGATCAGGGAATTTCTGAGAAACTTCAGAAAGCATTCTCTGATTACTTCAACGGCTACGTTGACGAACAGAAAGCATGGGATAACTTCTATACTTCTGTAATTGAGCTGTATCCTAACCTTAAAAAATAGGACTTTTCCAAGAGGTCGCCTGAGCGATTTCTATAGGCTTCCATAAGGTTGCCGAACAAAAAAAATCGGGGATTTCTTCTATACAATTGGGAGAAATCCCCTTAATTAAAAAAAATTGGAGGCTCATTGCCTCCAAGCAACGCCGCTTACGCGGAGTTTATAGGGAGCTGAAAATGAAAAATAATGATGTTCCGAAAAAAAGAAAATCAATAAGCTACGATTTTTGGGGCTACATTTTTATAGCTCCATTCTTTCTCGCATTCCTGATTTTTTCTTTTATTCCGCTTGCCACAACAATCGCGAACAGTTTTTTTGAGACTTACAGGGACGGTCTCAAGCAGATAGGTCCGAATTTTATCGGATTTAAGAATTATTACAACGTGCTCTTCAACAGCGAGCTTCTTAAATATGCTTCGAACACGTTCATAATGTGGATACTTGGTTTTATCCCGCAGATTATATTCTCGCTTCTTCTTTCGGTTCTTTTTTCCGACAACGAGCTGAATTTGAGATTCAAGCAGTTTTTTAAGACTGTAATATATATGCCGAACCTGATCATGGCTTCTGCTTTTGCAATGCTTTTCTTCATCCTTTTTGCCGATTCAGGTCCTGTAAACAGCATTTTGCTTTCATGTGGCTACACGGAGCCGGTGCGCTTTCTTTTCAGAAAGGATACTGTTCGTTCTCTCGTCGCTTTCATGAACCTTTTGATGTGGTACGGAAACACCACGCTTCTTTTGCTTTCTGGAATAATGGGCATAAACGAAAGCGTCTTTGAGGCAGCCAGAATTGACGGAGCTAATCCGGTTCAGGTTTTCTTCAAAATAACCGTTCCTCAGCTGAAGCCGATTTTGGTATATGTAATCATAACGAGCCTTATCGGTGGTCTTCAGATGTTCGATGTTCCACAGGTATTCACGAACGGAGAAGGTCAGCCTGACAGAACCTCGCTCACGCTCATCATGTACTTGAACAAGCATCTTTTCAGCAAAAACTACGGAATGGCCGGTGCGGTTTCTGTTTTGATTTTTGCGGTTACGGCCGTATTGAGCGGTTTTGTATATAAGTTCTCAATGAAATCTTACAACGGAGAAGAAAAATGAAAAGCTACAGACTTTCTTTGTTCATAAAACGGCTGATTTCATATATTTTTCTCGTCAGTATCACCGTTATTTCGCTTGTTCCGTTTTACATTCTGATTGTAAACTCAACGAGACTTCATTCCCAGCTCATCTCAGGTTTCTCTGCTGTTCCGGGAATTTATTTTTTCAGGAATTTAAAGAACTTGCTCGGAAACTCAAACATTCCGATCCTGCATGCTCTTTTTAACAGTATTTTAGTTTCGTTCATGACGGCCTTTTTTGCGACTTACTTTTCTTCTATGACCGCATACGGAATTCACATGTACAGATTCAAGGGTCGCAGCACAGCCTTTAAGGTTATCATGGCGGTTATGATGATTCCGACTCAGGTTACGGCTCTTGGTTTTGTTCAGCTCATCACAAAGATGCATATGTACAACACGCTTTTGCCTCTGATCCTGCCAGCGATTGCCACACCGGTCGTGTTCTTCTTTATGCTTCAGTATCTTAAGTCGATGCTTCCGGTTTCGATTGTCGAGGCGGCAAGAATTGACGGATGCAATGAATTCATAACGTTCAATATCATCGTTCTTCCGATGATAAAACCTGCGATTGCGGTCGAGGCGATTTTCACTTTCGTAAGCTCTTGGAACAATTACTTCCTTCCGGCTCTCATATTGTCATCAAAAAACAACAAGACAATTCCAATCCTGATCGCACAGTTGAGAAGCGCGGACTTTATGAAATTTGACCTTGCCCAGGTTTATATGCTTGTATTTATTGCTATCGTACCGCTCATGATTGTTTACCTTGTGTTCTCAAGATTCATCATCAGCGGAATTACGATGGGTGGCGTAAAAGACTGATAAAAGAAAGTTTTGAACTTAAGGGAATCTATAGAAATTGCAATTTTTATAGATAACTTTGAAAAAGCGATGTTTTAAGTCGTGATATTATAACGGTTTAAAACTCGCAGGTACTCTCTAGAAAGTCACTTTAGCGAATTTCTAGAGATGCCCTTAATATTTATAGAGGAAAGAAAATGAAATTCGGACATTTCGACGACAAAAACAAAGAATATGTTATTACAACTCCGGAAACTCCTTATCCGTGGATTAACTATCTTGGAAAAAATGAATACTTTTCCATCATTTCGAACACAGCCGGCGGCTACGTTTTTTACAAGGACGCGCGCTTGCGAAGACTTACTCGCTACCGATACAACAACGTTCCGCTCGATTCAAACGGCCGCTATTTCTATATCAAGGACGGCGACACTGTATGGAATCCTGCATGGCAGCCGACAAAAACAAAGCTTGATTCTTATGAATGCCGTCACGGATTTGGTTATTCTAAATTCACCGCGGCAAAAAATGGAATAAAGTCAGACCTTCTTTTTTTTGTGCCTGATAACTACAACGTTGAAGTAGAAATGCTGACTTTGAAGAACGAGTCTTCTTCTGCAAAAAAAGTCTCTTTGGTTTCGTTCGTGGAATGGTGTCTTTACAACGCGCAGGATGACGGAACAAACTTCCAGCGCAACTTCTCGACAGGAGAAGTTGAGATTGAGGGCAGCTCGATAATTCACAGGACGGAGTACCGCGAGCGAAGAAATCACTTTGCTTTCTATTCTGTCAACTCAAAGATCGACGGATTTGACACTGACCGCGAGGCTTTCCTCGGACTTTACAACGGGCTGGATAAGCCTGCTTCGGTTCTGGAAGGAAAAAG
>CAMVSS010000067.1 GCA_947170195.1 uncultured Treponema sp.
ATGGTTCTGAATCTCCTGCTGAATCTTCTGGATTCGCTCGATCAAAAGCTCAAGGCTCGTTTTCTGTTCTCCGGTCTCTGTTTTCTCAGCGACAGGAACGATTTCTTCAAGCTTGGTTGAGTAAGATTTTGACAAGTACAGAGAAAGCTTTGCACAACCAGGACCGATCAGCTCGTAGAGAACGCTGGACGCAAGTATTATCGTCTGAAGCGCATCTCCGGTCTCGCCCTGCAAGGTACGAGCGCCCAGCGCGGCAAGACCAATCGCAACCCCGGCCTGAGGAACAAGGGCAAAACCGAGATAGTTGCGCGTTTCCTTCGGCTTTTTTACGATAAAGCAGCCCAAAAAAGCTCCGGCATATTTTCCGATTATTCGGGTAATAAAGTAGAGCACACCGATTAAAATGAGCGGGGATGAGCCGATCACGCCGGTAGCCTTTACCAGAGCCTCGAGGTCAAACGACATTCCCGACCGAACAAAGAACAAAAGCAAAATCGGCGGGCTGAAATATCCAAGCTGCTTGAACAATTTGTCATCGTCAGTAAGGTTGATATAGGCGGTACCCATAGACATGCAGCCTAAAAGCGGCGAGACTTCGAAAATCGTACAGATTCCGCAGAACGCAAAAAGGAGCGCGATGGAAATAATCAGGCGGTTGTCCTTGCTGCGAGTCTTCGGACGGAGCATGTACGTCATGGCGCAACCAAAAACAGCACCGAGAACAAGAACGATCGCGTTCGTCACAACAGGCACGACAATACGCTCGACGGAAAAACTTCCGCCGGTGTACGAATGAACGGCAACAGAAATCGCCACGCTGTAAGCAACAAGTCCGACAATATCATCAAGGGCGACGACCTGCAAAAGAGTCTCGACAAAATCACCCTTTGCGCCAGTCTGCCGTATCGTCATCATCGTAGAAGCAGGAGCAGTGGCGGACGCAAGCGCAGACAATACGATCGAAAAAGCCAGCTCAAGATGGAGGATTCCGTAAGTGACAAAAAAGACCGCCGCAGAAGCCAGAAGAGCCTCAAAAAGCGTGATGATTATGACCTTCACCCCGTTGTTTTTAAGCACAGAAAATCTGAAAAACTCTCCCGTGCTGAATGCGATGAACGCAAGGGCGATATCAGGCAAAAAATCCGTGCTTTTTATAACCTGCGCAGGAACAAGATTCAAACAAAACGGCCCGATTATAATTCCTGCGACGATATAGGCGGTTACATTCGGAAGGCGCAGGCGTTTTGTAATTCGCGTCATGAAAAAGCCTGACATGAGGATAACAGACATGGAGATGATAACTGCCGACGCGGAAGAAGAGCCGTCATAAATAAAAGATAGCATAAATACACCTCCTTAAGACTTCAAAAACCTCATTTCGGTGCGGCTTTTGAGATAAATTTGAAGGAGTTTGCGGTTGCAAAGCAACTATCAAAGTCATCAGACTTTTTTAAACTTCCTCTTAATAAAAAATAGTGTATCTGAACATTATAACACACATTTCTCAAACAGGCATAAAAAAACCGTTCCAAAATCGGAACGGTTTGTAATAACGGTAAAAAACCGCGTTTCGTGCTATTTTTCAGTGCAGAGGACATGCAAGACATGCAAAAGTCGCACACAAACGCGCTGTCTGTTTTCCGCTGGAAAACTAGCAGGAACTATTTTTTCTCCGTACAGCAGATGTGAAGCTCATCGAGCTGGCTCTGGTCAACTTCGCTCGGAGACTCATCCATCGGAGAAGCCGCGAGATTGTTCTTAGGGAACGCGATTACCTCGTGGATTGATTCCTCGTGGCGCATGAGCATTACGAGACGGTCAAGACCAGGAGCGATTCCACCATGCGGAGGCGCACCATATTTGAATGCGGTAACGAGGAAGCCGAACGCTTTCTGAGCGCGCTCATCGCTGTAACCAACAATCTTGAAGATTCTCTGCTGCAATGCAGGGTCGTTGATACGCATTGAGCCGGAAGCCAGCTCATATCCGTTCAGAACGAGGTCATACAGATCGCCCTTTACGGCACCAGGATCGCTTTCGAGCGTATCCCAGTATTTCTGCTGCGGAAGGGTGAACATGTGGTGCTCAGTCTCCCATTTGTTCTCGTCCTCATTCCATGCAAAATACGGGAAGTCAACGATCCATGCGAAGTGGAACTCGTCAGCAGGATTGTAGAGATTGAGATCCTTTCCGAGCTGCTTTCGGACAGCACCAAGCGCAGTACAAGCAACCTGCCAGTTCTCATCGCTTACGAACAACAGGAGGTCATTCTTTTCCGCACCGAGCTTCGGACAGATTTCAGATTCCTTACCCATGAAGAATTTTGATACACCGCCCTCGAATTTGCCCTCGGCATCAACCTTCATCCAAGCGAGCCCCTTTGCCTTGTAAGTCTTTGCGACAGCCTCAAGAGCCTCGATTGATTTTCGGCTGTATTTGTCGGCAACATTCTTTACGACGAGAGCTTTGAGACCGCTTCTCTTGTGACGCTGAATGTCGCGGCCAGAGTTTGCGGCGCCGCTCTTGAATGCGTTAAAGTCGCTCATGCCAGCCATGAAAGCAGCATCCTGCATCTTCATGTCAAAGCGCAGGTCAGGTTTGTCGCTTCCGTAAAAATCAAAGGCATCTTCCCAACTGATTCGGTCAAAATGCGCAGGAAGATCGTAGTTCATAGTTTTCTTGAAGATGTGCTGCATCATTCCCTCAGTCGTCTCAAGGACTTCCTCGCGGTTTGTGAAGCTCATCTCCATATCAATCTGAGTGAATTCCGGCTGACGGTCGCCACGGGCATCCTCATCTCGGTAGCATCGCGCAATCTGGAAATACTTGTCGAAGCCAGAAACCATAAGGAGCTGCTTGTAGAGCTGAGGAGACTGCGGAAGGGAATAGAATTTTCCAGGGTGAACACGGCTCGGAACGAGATAATCGCGCGCGCCCTCAGGAGTTGACTTGATGAAAGTCGGAGTCTCAATCTCCAAAAATCCCTTGCCCGTAAGATATTCGCGTGTCGCAAAAGTTACCTGCGAGCGGAGGATGATGTTTTTCTGCATCGGGTCGCGTCGCAAGTCGAGGTAACGGTATTTGAGACGCAAATCCTCGTTCGGCAATACGATTGAGCCGTCCTTCTGGCGAACTTCCTCGATCGAGAACGGAAGTTCCTGAGAAGTCGTGAAAATAACGATATCAGTTGCCTCAACTTCAATTTCGCCAGTCGCCATGTCCTTGTTGACATCTTTTTCGGCACGGGCAGCAACGACACCTTCAACGGCAATACAATATTCAGATTTTAACGACGCGGCAGTCTTTTTAACCGCCTCACTAGCATTGTCCCCGACCATAACCTGAGTGATTCCATATCGGTCACGGAGACGGATAAAGATAAGTCCGCCCAAATCACGGGTGCGGCTTACCCAGCCATTTAAAACGACTTTCTTTCCAACATCAGCGGCTCGCAAATCGCCGCATGTAACTGTTCTTTTCGTTGATTCCATAATGATGATATTTTAGTATTCTGTACAGATTTAGGCAATTGAAAGAAAAAAATAGAAGAAATTTTATGGGCGTCTCGGTGCCACAAAGTCGGCACCGCCGGTGCTTCCGCCATTCCGCTCATCGCTCCAGCCCCCGCATACCTGCGGTGGCCGCTAACGCGTGGCTCCACCACCTGACGCGTCAGCTTCATGGGAAACTCAGCTTAGAGTCAGATCCCCGTCTTTTATCCAGCCAAGTTTTCTCAATGCAAGTCCAAAGGCCCAGCTCAGTACGCCCGGCAAAACGATGCACACAAGCACAAGACCGAGCCAGTCGAATGCAGACGGTGAGATGCTTTGCGCGCCCTGCTCCACTGCGGCAGGAACAGGACTGAACCAGCCCGTCACAACTCCGATCGGACCCACGAGTCCGCAGGTTCCCATTCCGGAAGAAACAGCAGGACCGTTCATCTGCATTTTGAATACACAAGTAGCGATAGGCCCCGTAACAACGGAAGCAAGCGTCGGCGGAATCCAGATTTTCGGATTTCTGATGATGTTCGGCATCTGGAGCATTGAAGTTCCGAGTCCCTGACTCAAAAGACCGCCCCATTTATTTTCACGGAAAGAAAGAACGGCAAAACCGACCATCTGAGCACAGCATCCGGCAACGGCAGCGCCGCCGGCAAGCCCCACAAGCCCGAACGCAGCGCAAATTGCAGCCGAACTGATTGGCAGCGTAAGAGCGATTCCAACGACCGCCGACACGATGATTCCCATCATAAACGGACGAAGCTCGGTAGCCCACATTACAAGCTTTCCTATTGAAGCGGCGGCCGCTCCGATATGTTTTGCCGTGAGCACGGTCAGAAGAGCGCCCGCGAGGAGCGTTACAGCCGGAGTCACGATGATGTCAACCTTAGTCTTCTTGCTGACGAAATTTCCTGCCTCAGCCGCAGCGATTGCAATTACGAGTACGGCAAGCGGGCCTCCGGCTCCACCAATCACGTTCGCAGCGGAACCGACGGCGGCGAGAGTAAAGAGCACAAGAGCCGGAACCTTCATCATGAACGCTATTCCGACAGCCATTGCCGCGCCTACGACATGGGCGTCAGTTGCAAAAGTTCCAGCATCGACTAAAAATTTAAAAATAGCGTTTTCCCCAAGGCGGAGAAGCTGCTGTCCGATAGTCTTTACGATTGTACCGATTAAAAGAGATGCGAAAAGTCCCTGAGCCATTCCGCTCATCGCATCGATTAAGTAGCGTTTAGCGTACCTGTTCATACGTTCCCCCAGAACGGTAAGTAACCAGATTGAGTTGCCGACATGTCATGCCGACATCAAATGCGGTGCATTGCTCCGAAAACTTTTTCAGCCATTATGTTGATTTCAACACCCATTTTTTCTCCGGCTTCCTCAAGGAGCTTGCGCATAACGTCAATAGAAACATCAGATGACTCAAGGCTTACCATCATCATCATGACGAAATTTCCAGAGAGAATTGTCTGAGTAATGTCAGCAATGTTGATTTTGTGTTCTGCAAGAAGTGCGCTCACTTTTGCGATGATTCCAACTTTGTCGCTTCCGACAACTGTAATGATTGCATTCATAGAAACGATTTTACTGAAATAAAGGCTCTGATTCAATGCAAATAAATAACACGAAAAAAATCAGAATATTGCGGGCAGTTCAGGCTTAAGTTCATCCAGCACGGACAATTTTATTTCGTTTCCAGCAATTTTCAGAAAGTCCATGACCATCTTTATTGCGGAATCCCTGATGCCGCTGTCCAGAGAAGCAAACGCCTTGATTATTTTTGCCGCGCTCTTCAGTACGTTTTTTGCAAGCTCGGAACTAGTCTCCGCATCAGAGGAAAGAATTACGCCGAAAAGCGTCTCGACGAACAATTCCCGCTGGATAGGCTCAAGATTCTCGAACCAGCTGTTGAAACTCTTGAAGAAAATCTCGCTTCCTTCAGCAAGTTCCGGTCTCTCGATAAAATCATAAGCGCATATACGCCATGAAAACGGATCGTGCTGCATGATGAATTTCTGATCGCTGAGCGCAACCTTATAATTATCGAAATGATGGAAAAGCATTCCGACCACGGACATCTGAGGGAAAACAGAAACAGAGCGGTCCTTTATGGAAATAAAATCATCATCCGCAAGCGTTTCCTGAGAAAATCCCGGACCATCAAAATTGTAAACCTTCAGCAACCTGTCTTTGTGCTTTTTTTCCAGCCGAGCGGAAGAAAAAAGAGCTAGATTTCCGCCCTTCGAATGCCCTCCGGTCATAAACGGAAGCTTTCTGAAAACCGCCGACTCACAAAATTTATTCAGATATGCAAGCGCGTCATCCTGAGCAGGTAAGCGTTTCATGAAAGCAAGATTGAAATCCTCTTTCCAGCCGATAAGAGTGTCATCAGTGCCCCGGAACGCAATGAATCCGAAGCTCGTTTTTTCGGAAGGAGTTATTCTGAACGCCAGGGCCGCAAATTGCTCCTCGTTCTCAAAATTGTAATTGTCGACGAAACCGCAGACCACTACGCTTCCAAATCGGGCCGATTCTCCGCAGGCAAGCAGCAGGTCCAGCGTCAGCGGGTTAATCATCATGCCAATATTCTTCCGCTCCTCAAAATCCGAAGAGGAGACGAACATGGCGGAAAGTTCCCTGAGCGAAATTCCGCAGGCAAAATCGCCGCTCACAAGACCGTCCAGATGGAGGTATGAGAGCTGAGAAAAAATCAGCGCGTCAATGTCATTGAATTCAGAAGCGGCAAAAGAAAGGTCACCGCGCCACGCAATATAATCGAGGAGATTTCCAGAAACGATGTTTTCTTTTTTGTCAGACATAAAATCTTCCTATATTATTTCAAAAGTAACAGAGTTTTTAAAGTTGCTCAATATTCCCGAAAGAAGAAAGCTGGCAAAAAAAAATATCAGTCCCCACCTTGTTGATAAAAGTCGGCATTAGTCTTACTATGGAGACACTTTTTTTATCATTTGGCAGAAAAATTATGAAATACATTAAACAATTCGCAATTCTGGTAACAGTATGCTTCATCGGTGAGCTTGTGCATGAATTTATCCCGATCCCTGTTCCGGCAAGCATCTACGGGCTGGTGCTCATGTTCTGCGCCCTTCAGTTCAAGATTATGCCCCTGTCAGCAGTGGAAGAGACTTCTGACTACCTTTTGAGCATAATGTCGCTGCTTTTCATTCCGTCTACGGTCGGCCTCATGGTTGCATGGCCGATCATCAAGCAAAACTGGCTTTCATTCCTGATTGTCGGAATTTTCGGAACTGTATTCGTCTTCTTCATCACAGGACACGTGACACAGTTAATCATCAGACTTTCGGAATATTTAAGGAAGAGAAAGTAAATGTCAGAATTTTTGTCTTCATCCGCTTCGTTCGGATTTTTCATCTCATTGATTTCATTTTTGTTTGCGACGTGGATCTATAAAAAAACGAATTTCGTTCTGTTCGCGCCGCTTCTGGTTTCATGTGCATTCGTAATCGTCGCGCTCATTCTTCTAAAAGTTCCATACGAGCATTACCTTGAGGGCGCAAAATTCCTCTATTATTTGATGACACCTGTAACAGTCGCGCTCGCGATTCCGCTTTACAGGCAGTTCCAGAAGCTCAAAGACAACGCTCTCGCCATCATCGTCGGAATCATCGCCGGAATACTTGCGAATGCTATTTTTATCCTCGCAATGTGCTGGATTTTCCATGTCGGACACACCGAATACGTTTCGTTGCTGCCAAAATCAATCACGACAGCCGTAGGAATCGCGCTGTCGGAGCAATATGAAGGAATCCAGTCAGTAACCGTCCTGATGATTTCCATCGCGGGAAACATGGCGAACATTTTCGCAATCCTGTTCTGCAAGATTTTCAGGATTACAGAGCCGGTCGCAAAAGGAGTTGCCTGCGGAACAAGCGGACATGCAATGGGAACGGCAAAGGCACTGGAGATGGGAGAGGTCGAGGGCGCGATGAGCGGATTGAGCATTGCGGTTTGCTCCGTCCTTACAGTCGTAATCCTGCCATTTTTCGTAAATCAAATCTAAAACTTTTCTTCTATATAATACTATCGACGATTAATCGCTACAAAAAATTTTGTTTTTTTAACTTTGCGGTTTCGGAAAATCTAATGTATCATTTTATTATGGATTTTCAGAATTTCGTTGATTCATTTGCAATCTCCGCATGCGTAATGTCAGTTGAAAGAACGCCTGACGGACATTGCGGAGATATCCGAGTCGTAAGTGCAAACAAACTGTACAAAGAGCATATGGGCGAAAGCACTTACTACGACGGCATAATCTATTCTGAACTAGTCCCAAAAGAACCCCAATTCGAAGAGTTTTGCTTTCGCTGCGCTTTCCAAAAAAGAAGGCTCCGCTCGTATGTGGAGATGAAAACATTCGACTGCTGGACGGACAGCGCATATATTCCGCTCGAAAGCGACAAGGAAAACATCGGGTACTGCGCATTTTTCTTTGAATTCACGCAAAATGCCGATTCAGATCGTTTGGCGTCAGTTTCTTTTGAAACAGCATCGTCAGTCATTAAAACATGCACAGAGTTAAGAAAAAGCGACGACTTCAAGAGCTGTCTGAATGCAGTAATGTCAGAAATTCAGGAAAAATCAGATTGTTTTTGTTCCACTATCATACTGATTGACCGGGAGAAACAAAAATACGAAGTCCTTTGCGAGAAATTCCGCAATGACGAAGCCACGATGGCAGATTTTGAAGACGGACTGACCTACGAAATCGTCTCCTCATGGGAATCAACCATTGCAGAAAGCAACGGCTTAATCATAAAAGACGAAGATGGCATGAAAGAGCTGGCGAAGCGCAACGCTCCGTGGGTCAAGACGATGCGGGAAGCGGAGGTAAAGAGCCTTATCCTGTATCCGATCATGCAGGGTATTAAAACAATCGGCTTTCTTTTCATAACCAATTTTGATACAAACCGCTTCATAGAAATAAAGGAGCTGGTTGAACTGACAGCGTTTTTCCTTTCCTCAGAAATCACAAATCACAGGCTGCTAAACAAACTTGAGTTCATGAGCACAGTCGATCTGCTCACTGGCGTAAAAAACCGAAACGCAATGAACCGGCGCGTAGACCTGTTCGTAAGCAACGAGGAGAAAGTAAAAGCACCTTTCGGAATTCTGTTCGCAGACTTGAACGGCCTAAAAACCATGAACGACCAAAACGGACACGAGGCAGGCGACAAACTCCTGAAAAACGGCGCAAAATTATTGACCGAGGTTTTTGGCTACGACGAAATCTACAGGGCGGGCGGAGACGAATTCGTCGTAATCTGCCCGGGATGCAAAAAATCAGATTTCGAAAAGAAAGTCGCTGAACTGCGCTCGAAATCAGGATACGGATCAAACGTCTGTTTTGCAATCGGCGCACACTGGAACGAAGACGGAAAAAACCTGCGGCTCTCAATGCATCTGGCAGATGAAGCCATGTACCAAGACAAAGAAGATTTCTACAAAGAACACAGCGATAAAAAAAGACGGTCATAGAGACCGCCTTGTCCAGAAATCATACCGGTCGTTCCGGCTATTTCATCTGATATTTTGTCAGAAAATCTTTGCTCAGTTTGTCGCTAACAGTCTGGCGCGTCAAAAGAGTTTCCTTCGCGCAGGCAAGACCATAGTGAATGCAAAGCTTTACAGGATCATTCTCCAAGAATCCCATCAGAAAACCCGAAGCAAAAGCATCTCCAGCTCCGATAGTATCCACGATGTGCGACGGAGTATACGGCGGCTCGTTCCATGTATCTTTGCCGATTCGAACCATAACGCCCTGCTCGCCAAAAGTAATTATGAAATTTTTATAGCCCAATGCCTGAAATTTATCCGCGGTGGTCAAGTCTGGCAGCAGAGATGTCTCGCCGAGAATTGCAGCCGCCTCAAATTCATTGCATCCGAACAAATCAATAAGCGGCGCATACTGCATTGTCTTTCTGGCGATGTCAGGAGCAGTCGCATTCTGGAAAACAAAAATATCAGGATGAGCCTTTTTGTATGCATAAAATCCGGCTAGGGTTTCTTCTGAGAGATTCGAGTCCATCACGATGGCAGAGATTCCGTTTTCCTCGATAAATTTTTCGATTTTGCTGTCGAAGGTGATTTCCCTGAGCACCTGAGTTGAATAAACGCAAGTCGCGCTCTTGCCACGGCTTGCCATAACGGAAAACAAAGCAGTCTTGCGATCTTCGCTTTCAGACAGCAACGCCGTATTTACGCCCTCCTCTTCAAGACCGTTACGCAAGTACTCGCCAAAAATATCCTTTCCGACAACAGAGTGAATGAACGTTTCCATTCCGAGATGCTTTAAATTAATCGCCATTCCACGGCCGACACCCCCAGGAACAAGTTCAATGGTTCCGTCCCTGTAGGCCTCAGTCTCATCAATTTCGGTAGAATAAGCCTTAATATCAACGGAAACGTTTCCCGCGCACAAAATCTTTTTCATCACGACCTCTTATTTTGAAACAAAACGATAAACAGACTCCATTCTACCAAAAAAGGGCGCATAGAAAAAGTATAGCGATGAAATATTATTCTGCGTTTTTATCAGATATAAAACTATGCATTTCAAATCGGATATCTGATCTATTTACAGCGGAGCTTCCTGCGAGCCTGCCATAGGTTAAGTGCATGACTGGGGTAATTGCACAATGCGCCACTTGCTTTTGGTTTAAAATATAAGTTATTTTAAAAAGAATTTTTTATCTGAAATAAAAAACACTAAAAAGGAGACAAAATTGAAAAAAATATATTTAATTTTCGCCGTTGTCAGTATAATTTTCTCTACATTTACCTTACTGATTGCTTCATTTTTTTATACAATTTTCCCAGACTTTTCATTGATGAATTTTAAAGCCAATTCTTCCGAGGAATATTCTGAAATTACGAATGTCAAATCTGATTTTCTTCCGCTGAGTCAGAGTGAAAAATCCCTTATTTCAAACGGAAACAAAATAATTTCCGCCATTGAAAAATACTATTCTGAAGCAGGGAATTATCCAGAGTCACTTGAAACTCTTGTTCCAGATTATATTTACGAAATTCCCAAGACGAACTATAAAAGAACACATCTTTTAAAAATAGAAAATGCTGTTTATCAGTATTCGCTTGTTTTCATAAAAGACGCGCCGGAATTGACAGAATTTTATATCAGCGTGCGTTATGGGACGTTCGATGAATGGTATTATTCTTCACGAACAAAACTCTGGGAGTGGGAAAATCACTGACTTGAATTTTAGGAGGGGTATATAAAACGCTCTCTTCTTCGGATGTTTTTTATAAAAATCACTTTCATCTTACAATATAGTGGATGCTTTGAAGATTTTATGCAAAAAAAATCCCGCCCAACCAAAAGGAAGAGCGGGATTTTGCGGTGGTTGAGCGTAGTCGAAACCACTTGCTGGTCAGTTCGATTTCGCTCACTGACCGAATTACGAATTGATTAGACCAAACCTTGAGCCATCATTGCGCGGGCTACCTTGAGGAAGCCGTAGATGTTTGCGCCTGAAACGTAGTCTACTGTTGCGCTTGGAGCGTAC
>CAMVSS010000068.1 GCA_947170195.1 uncultured Treponema sp.
CCCTGCGTGATGCCTCGCCGAGCCAAAATTGATGCAGTGAGCGCGTTCACTCCGAACTTTTCGTACAAACTGTTTATATCTGAGCGTGTAATTTCTTTTTTGTACCAGTTTTTCATTTTCCCATTCTTTCTCGAAAAGACTCTGAAAGCGAGCTGTTCGAGGTGTCCTTAAACTGAAAAAGTCCGGCTGACTCCAGAAAAAAACTGGCATTTGCCGGACTTGTATTGTTTCTTTATTTTATGATTTTGTAAATAAGTTTGTTCTCAGGAAATTTCTCATCGCTGTAGCTTATTGCCTCGCGGAGCTTTTTGAGCGATGGTTCCAGGCATTCGCCGTCCTTTCCGTAGATGTCCATGATGACATCGCCCTTCTTTACGAAATCGTTTGTGCGTTTGCCAAGGATTATTCCGGCGTCCGCGCATACCGGGTCATCGGATTTGTTTCGTCCGACGCCGAGATAGACTCCGGCAAGACCTGTCGCAAAGGCATTTATCTTGATGTAGCCGTCCTTTTCGGCGACGAGCTGCGTGTGGTGAGGCGATCGGCGGTTTCCGATCTGCGACATGAGTTTTTCAGGGTTTCCTCCCTGAGTCTTAACATTGTCGAGGAATTTCTGGAGCGCTTTTCCTGAAGATACAGCTTCCTCGCACATCTTTCGAGCTTTTTCCGGAGAGTCGGCCTTTCCTGCGAGGAAGACCATCTCCGCTCCGAGCGCGTATGTCAGCTCCATTACGTCCTCAGGGCCCTTTCCCTGCAGGCATTCGACGGTCTCCTCTATTTCGAGGAAGTTTCCGATCTTGTATCCGAGCGGAGTTTCCATGTCGGTCATGAACGCTGTAGCTTTCTTTCCCATCGCCTGGGCCGTCTTTACGAGGAATGTCGCAAGCTCCTCGCAGTCGGGGATCGTCTTCATGAACGCGCCAGAGCCGTATTTTACGTCGAACACGAGCGCGTCAGCTCCCTCGGCGACTTTTTTTGACAGGATTGATGATGTGATGAGGGGAACGCTCTCAACTGTCGCGGTTACATCCCGGAGCGCGTACATTTTTTTGTCTGCCGGGGCGACGTTCGGTGTCTGTCCCATCATCGCGAATCCGTCTTTTTTGATTCCTGCTCGGAATTGGCTTTCGGAGAGGTTTACGTTGTAGCCCTCGATCGATTCAAGCTTATCGAGCGTTCCGCCGGTGTGTCCGAGCGCGCGTCCGCTCATCATAGGGTCCTTTACGCCGCAGACCGCTACAATCGGTGCGAGAGGGAGGGAGATTTTGTCCCCGACTCCTCCAGTCGAGTGCTTGTCCACGTAGATTTCGTTCTCTGGGAGACCGTCCTTTCCGTGCAGCTCGATTACGTCTCCCGAATGGAGCATTGCGTTTGTGAGCGCACCGGTCTCTTCGAAATTCATTCCGTTGAAATAGACGGCCATGGTGAATGCGCTCATCTGGTAGTCCGGGATTCTTCCGGCTGTGTATTCGTCAACGATGAACTTGATTTCTTCTTTTGAGAGCACTGTAGGCGAGGCGAGCACCTGCTTTCCGTCCTTGTCCCTTATTTTGATGCCTCGTTTTTTCATGATGATGTCTGTTGCACGCATGTTTTGTTCCTCCACTTTCTATAAAATTCCGATTCCAGATTCAAGGGCCTTGAGTTTTGAGGCGCATGAGCGTTCTATCAGAAAAAAGCATAAATCTTTCATCTGTGTAAGAGTCTGTAGATTTATGCTGATTTGCCTGACCTCTTTAGGCGTGAGCTTTGAGATCGCCTCAAGATACGTTATTGCGGCCTTGTTCAAGGAAAAACTTGTGTCCGTTGAATCAGACGTTCTGTTGCCGCATTCAGGACATGAAAAACCGTTCTCCTGAATGTCGTACGAATATGTATATGATAAAGCATGATCCGTGAATTTTAAAGCGTGAAGTGATTCCCCGCACCTGCAGCATTCCGACGTGTCGGGCTTTATTCCGAGCAGGTCGATGTATCTCCACAAGAACCTCACCAGCCCGAGCCTTGAGTCGTCTTCCGATGACAGCTCCATCCCGTCCAGAAAACCGTTCACGAGCCTCCAGCTTTCGTCGGGGCTTCCTGCGCATCTCGTCTTTATGAGAATCTCGGCCGCAAGTGCGGAAGCGAATGTTTTGAAGAGATTTTCGCGGAAGGTGAGGTGGGCGTTCTTTACGTCAAAATCAGTTATCTTTATGTGCTTTTTCACTTCGTCGCGGTAGAGGTACATGATGCCGCTGTTCATGGGCGAGACGAGCGAGCGGAGCTTTGATTTCGGGCCTCCGAACAGCGTCGCGTAGAAAATTCCCTCGTCGGGTGAGAATATGCATGCCGAGCGGTTGTTCTCCCCCTGAGCCTGAACGGAAAGAATCAGGGCCTTTGTCGAAAAATTCCTCATGCGGAAATTATACCCAAAAACGGGATGATTAACAGAGGGGCTGCGCGCGCGATTTTCTCAAAAAATCTGTCAAAAAAAAGCAATAAAAAATTGTTTGGAGTGATTTATTTGTTGACACGGAAAAGAGATTTTTATAAACTTTTAGAACATATTTTAGTGGGGATATAACGAATGATTTTTCCATTGGAACAGACTGTAAAATTTACAGATAACATTTACGAAGCAACCGTCGCTGCAAGCCGACGTGCCTACCAGATGGCGATGATAAAAGATCCTTCCATCGAAGAGAATGACGGCAAGGTTGTTTCCCTCGCTGCAAAGCAGCTCTTCAATGCAGAGGTTCAGTACCGCCGCATCGAAGAAAAAAAATAATCATAGCCCTGTTAAAAAAGGAACTAAAAAGTACCTTGACCAACAAGATACTTTTGTAAATAATAAAATCACAATTTGTGACTAAGGAGTGCCATCGTGCCTTGTGGAAAGAAAAGAAAGCGTCAGAAGATTGCAACACATAAGCGTAAGAAGATGCTTAGAAGAAACAGACATAAGAGTAAGTAATAGTTTGACAGCATTTAGCTCAAAAAGCTATTATTCTTTGTCAAAAAGGGCCGCGAGAGTTGTTGAACTGCGCGGTCTTTTTTTGTTTTTTGGAGTTGATTACGATTCTTGCAAATATCAAATCGCCACAAGATTTAAAAAGTCTCTCAGAAGATAAGCTTTCGGAGCTTGCCGCAGAAATCAGAAAGAAGATAATTGAAACCGTCGCAAAAAATGGCGGTCATCTGGCAAGCAATCTTGGGGTTGTGGAACTTACGATAGCTCTCCACCGGGTGTTTGACAGCCCGGACGATGCCCTGATTTTTGACGTGAGCCACCAGTGCTATGCTCACAAGCTTCTTACGGGGCGATACTCATCATTCGATACTCTCCGGCTCAAGGGCGGCATATCCGGTTTTACCAGGGAATCCGAGAGCGTTCATGATTTTTTTGACAACGGACATTCCTCAACGTCAATCTCTCAGGGACTGGGACTTCTCACCGCATGGGACCGCCTCCATCATGACGGAAAAGTCGTCGCTGTAATAGGCGATGGCGCGCTCACGGGCGGAATGGCTTTTGAGGCGTTGAGCCATGCCGGACAGATCCAGAAAAATCTCATAGTCATCCTCAACGACAACCAGATGTCGATCAGCCCTAACACGGGTTCGCTCTCGAGGTATCTGAGCACCCTGACGATGACCAGTTTCTATCAGAAATTCCGCTACACGGTCGACGGAATCATAGACAGGATCCCGTATTCGGAGCATCACATCGGAAAGCTCATTTTCCGGTTCAAGCGCGCAATAAAGGGACTCTTCCTCAACACGAACTTGTTCACCGACCTCGGCTTTGAGTACGTTGGCCCGCTGGACGGACACAATATCAGGGAGCTTGAGGAGAATCTGCGCAGGGTACGAAAGCTTCCGAAGCCGGTCGTAATGCACATACACACAAAAAAGGGCAAGGGATATTCCCCTGCGGAGAATAATCCTGCGGCTTTCCACGGAGTCGGCCCGTTCCAGATTTCCGATGGCAAAATGGAGAAGTTTGACTCGCTGAGTTTTACGGAGAGCTTTAACAAGGCTCTGATGAAGCTTTCGGAAAATAACCCAAAGATTGCGGCGATCACCGCGGCGATGTCAAAGGGAACAGGCCTCGATACTTTCGCGCGCCACCATCCGGACAGGTTTTTCGACGTCGGTATAGCGGAGGAGCACGCCGTTACATTCGCGGCGGGACTTGCGCGTGGGGGAATGATTCCTGTCGTTGCGATTTACTCAACGTTCATTCAGCGCGCCGTCGATCAGATAATTCACGATGTGGCCCTTTCGAATAAGGCGGTCGTGTTTGTCTTTGACCGGAGCGGAGTTGTGCCGAACGACGGCGAGACGCATCAGGGGCTTTTCGACATCTCGCTCCTGCGCCCTGTTCCGAATATGACGATCCTGGCTCCTGTCAGCGCGGTGGATCTCGAAAAATGTCTGGCGTGGGCTGTCAATGCAAATCGTCCAGTTGCCATCAGATATCCTAAATCATCATGCCCGTCGGAATTCCCTTCTTTCTCCTTGGAGATTGACGAAGGAAAGGGAATACTCCTTAAAAATGAGGAATATGAGCCTTCTCTGAGCGTTCAGTTTGACGACGAGGAAGCAAAAACATTCAAGAAAATCCTTTTTGTCTGCACCGGAGGAATCTTCGGCGAGACACTTGTAGCGGCTCGCTCCCTTTTGCAGGACGGAGTCTATGCTGATATTTATTCCCTGCGCTTCGTCAAGCCTGTTGACGAGGATTATTTCGTCTCGCTGGCCATGGCATACGACGGCGTCGTTTTCGTCGAGGACGGAGTCATGATTGGCGGAATCAGCGAGCATCTTCAGAACATACTTTTCAAAAAACAATATAAAAACACCGTCATAAAAGCTTTCCCGGACAGATTCCTTGCCCATGGCTCAAGAAGCCAGGTTTGCGAGGATTGTGAGATGCTTCCGAAGGACATCGCTCTTGCCGCAAGAAAGCTTTTGAAAGAGCCGTGATAGAAATTGCCTCGGTGTGATTTTTGTCACGGGCGAAAACGCGGGGTTTTATAGGGAGATTTAAAAATGAAAGAGCTGAAGCTCAGGGACAGGACCATTCGTACCGACAAGCCTGCATTTGTCATGGGAATCGTAAACGCTACGCCGGATTCTTTTTTTTCGGGAAGCAGGGGATCAATTGAGCGCGCTCTTTCGCTGATCGACGAGGGCGCGGATATTCTTGACATCGGTGGTGAGTCCACAAGACCAGGAAGCGAATATGTTCCTCTTGAGGAGGAGATAAAGCGGGTCGTGCCTTTAGTCCGTGAGATCAGGAAGAATTCAGACATACCTATCAGCATCGACACAAGAAAATTTGACGTAATGAAAGCCTGCCTTGGCGAGGGCGCCGACATACTGAACGACATTTCTGCCCTGGAGGATGACAGCTCCCTTGCCTCGCTCTGCGCGGAAAGCGGAATCCCGGTTATTTTGATGCACAAGCGCGGAATCCCTTCGGAAATGCAGAAAAAGACGGATTACAAAGACATTTTCGACGAGGTTGATTCCTATCTTTCTTCGCGCGTTGAATTTGCCCTTAAGAGCGGAATCAAAAGCGATAAAATCATCCTCGACCCGGGAATTGGTTTCGGAAAGGATACTGCAGGAAACTTCACCCTCATAAAGAGGTGCGGCGAGCTTTGCGGCGGAAAATACCCGGTTCTGATGGCGCTTTCACGAAAGACATGCATCGGCAACGTTACGGGGCGCGACGTGGATGACAGGCTTTCGGGAACACTGGCTGCCGATATACTGAGCGTCCTCCACGGAGCTTTCATGATCCGCGTGCACGACGTAAAAGAAGCCTGCGACACGCTTAAAATAATAAATGCTGTTGAATTTGCACGCTTTTAACCATAAAATAAAAAGCGGAGCGTAGCAAAAATTGAATGCATTTAACGGTTTTCAGACATTTATAGACATTATCAGGCCGATTGCGGATGTCTTAATAATGACGTTCCTGCTCTACAAGGCATATCAGATAATCGTCAAGACAAATGCGATGCAGATTATCAAGGCGGCGGTCATCGTCGCTTTTTTCTATGCGTTCGCTGTGATTTTCAAGCTTTCGACACTTTTATGGATCCTCGCAAAAATCGCTCCGGGACTTGCCGTCGGTTTTGCAATTGTATTCCAGCCTGAGCTGAGAAAAGTTTTCCTGAAAATCGGACAGAATGAATGGTTCTCCTTCGGAAACCGCTCGCGGCATACCTATGTGGATGCGGTTCTGATTGCCGCGGAAACGCTGTCAAAGATGAAGAAGGGTATGCTTGTCGTCTTCTCGCGCCACACAAGGCTCGGCGACATAATCGATACCGGAACAAAAATCAATGCGGACATTTCATCAGCCCTTCTCGTAACGATATTCGGACATGAAACTCCACTGCACGACGCGGCTTGCATCGTTCAGAACGGAAAGATTATCGCGGCCGGTTGTTTTCTTCCGCTCAGCGAGCAGTATGACATAAAAAAGACTTTCGGAACCCGTCACCGCGCGGCTCTCGGACTTTGCGAGCAGACGGACGCGGTTGTTCTGGTTGTCTCAGAGGAAACGGGGGCTATCAGCCTCGCATACGATTCCAAGCTTCATTATGATTTGAAGACCGATCAGATTACGAAAATCCTGACCGACCTCCTTGAAATCTCTTCCGAGCAAAAAACGATAGAGGACACGATCGATGAAAGCAAAGCAACTGTTTGACAAACTTATTGACAACTGGCCTGTAAAGACTTTCTGTTTTGCGATGGCCCTTCTTCTCTATGTTTTTTACCAGAGCCAGAGCCTCGAAAAAAAAGTATTCTCAGTGCCGCTTGATATCCAGACTGACAACGGCTTTGTATCCGTGGAGCCGCATCCCGCCGTGGTAGCCGTGACGATTACCGGAAAGGCGGAGGAACTTGCCCAGGTCAGGGAATCGGACATATCAGCATATCTTGACCTGAGCTATGTCTTTCAGGAGGGAAAGCACGAATTCCCGGTCCTGCTCGCGCTTTCCAGCTCCGCGACTTTGATCAATCCCCTCGAAATAAAAGTTACGCCGGAATCAGTTTCGCTCACCGTCGAGGAAGAGATTTCCGCTTACGTCGATCTGATACCTCTCATAAAAGGAAAGCCTGCCTATGGCTATGAATTAAAATCAGTAAAGCTTTCCCCTGAGCAGGTGAAGGTGACAGGCCCGCGCAGCATGGTTATGAACTGCAAGTCCCTTCAGACCCGCAGCATAAACATAGACGGGGCTACGAAAGGCTTTGTTGACACAGTGGGCGTCGAGAACAAGGGAAAATTCATCAGGAGCGAGAACATCTCTGTTACGGCAAAGCTTGATATAAGCGAGACAAAGTCTTCAAAGACCTTCGAGAACATCCCGGTCAACCTGACGAACGTCGATTCGAACATCGAGGTTTCCCAGATGATAAAGAGCGTCTCTATGACACTGGACGGCTCTCTCGTCGAACTTGAGAGATTCAGGCCTAGCAGTTTCATGATACTCGCGGACTGCTCGGAAATCCACGAGCCTGGCACTTACGAAGTTACGCTCTCATACATAGTGCCAAGGAATTTCTCACTCAGCGACAACAACGTTAAGACTGTTCCTGTGACGTTCGTGGCAAGATCCGTTGAGGAAGAGAAGATTACGGCCGCAGACAACTATCTCGGTGTTCCTGAGGAGAAAGTCATAGATGCAGGAGACTTGCAGTGATTTTTGGAATAGGGACGGACATCGCAAAAGTCTCAAGATTTGAAAAATGGATAAAAAATCCCGATATGATAGGGCGTTTTTTTAATTCCTGTGAGATAATTGATAATCTGGATAAAAAAAATCCTGCATTCCTTTGCGAGCACTATGCCGCAAGATTCGCGGCAAAGGAGGCTTTCGTAAAGGCTCTGGGGACGGGGTTCGTCGGAATTTCGCCCGGAGATTTTGGTATTGTAAAAGATTCGTTCGGAAAGCCCGGATTTTATTTTTCTGAAAAGGTGAGGGAGATTATTGACAGCCGATGCGGTTTGCATTGGAATATAATGGTGTCTCTCAGTCATGAGAAAGAATTTGCTGTGGCGTTCGTCATTATTGAGGTGAAAAATGTATAGAAAGAGTTCAAAACCTGCCGCTGATCCAAACAAAAAGCTCAAGATTTCATATTGGTCAAAGACCAAGTGCCGTTGTCCTGTCTGCCAGCGAGACTTCGAAAAGGAAGAGATGCTGACCGGAGGCGGACGAATGAATGCAGGCGAGCTTACCGACGAGCTTCACAGACTTTACATCCCGTCAGGAAAGTACGGAGTTGTATATCCCATTATCTATGCCGTCGGCGCCTGCCCGAGATGCCATGTCGCGTTTTTTTGGAAAGATTTTGAACTGATAAAGGACCAGCCTTCGATCGAGGCCCTCCGCGATGATGAGGAGAACCGAAAGAAAATCGTCGCGAACATCTTCCCTCATTATGACCTCAAGCGCGAGCGAAACCTGCTTGACGGAGCTGCCATGTATCTTCTGGCTCTCCTTTCATACGAAAAAATCGACCTCGGATATGCCCCGACCCTGAAACGCGCGATGATTTCTCTGCGCCTCGCATGGTTGTGCAGCGACTTGAACAAGGCTATTCCTGGTTACAATTACAACTATCCGGAAAAGATCTTTTACTCGAAGGCGAACTTCTTTTACGAACAGACCCTTCTCAACGAGACCGGAAGAATTGAGACGATAGCCGGAGTCAGCAATTTCGGCCCGGACATCGACAAAAACTACGGATATGACGGAGTGATCTATCTTTCGGGCTTGCTGGAGTATAAATACGGCCAGACCGATGATATGCAGATGCGCTACAAAAAACTCGACGCAAACAAGCGCGCCATTGCCCGAATCTTCGGCCTCGGAAAATCCTCAAAGGCAAAGCCGGGACCACTGCTTGAGAATGCGAGGGAGCTTTACGACAAGCTGACGGAAGAGCTTAAAAACGCCAATTCAATCGACTTTGGCGATGACGACGAATAGAACACACTCCCTTCTACAAGGAAATAAAATTGCGGAATATTTTGCTTACGGTTTCCTATGACGGAACCGATTTTTGCGGTTGGCAGCGTCAGGATTTTTCTGATGCCGGAAAGTCCGTGAGAACCGTTCAGGGAGTTCTTGAGAATGCTCTCGAAAAACTCCATCACCAGAAGGTGAAACTTCAGGGAAGCGGTCGCACAGATTCTGGCGTTCACGCATTTGCTCAGGCGGCCAATTTTTTCTCTCCGATAGACTCAATCCCAGTCGAGCGGTATGCCCGCGCTTTGAATGCATTTCTCCCTCCCGACGTGCGCGTGAATGCCGCCGAGGTCGTCGATGAGACTTTCAGCTCGCGTTTCAGCGCGACATCCAGGACCTACAGATATTTTATCCATACCGGGGAGGCACCTTTTGCGAGCGAGATGCGCTACGTCTGGCATGTGGGGCACAGACCGGATCTCGATGTGCTCAATTCAATGTGCGCTCATCTGAAAGGGGAACTGGATTGCGCGACGTTTGCCGCGAGCGGAGACCAGAGCGTGTCGACCTGCCGCTATATCGAGGACGCCCATTTCTACCGGGAGAGCGAGGACAGGATAGTCTTTGAGATAACTGCGAACGCATTTTTGTGGCGCATGGTAAGAAGCCTTGTCGGCTCGCTGATTTTTTTCGAAAAGAGCGGAAAAGACGGAGAATACTTTAAGAGCGTGCTCGAGTCGCGCGACAGAAAGAAGGCCGGGCCTACAGCTCCGCCGACGGGACTCTTCCTCTATAAAATTGATTTTGACGGAATCCGCCGCCACGTGTGACATCCTAAAGCAGGTTTACGGGGTCAACGTCATATTCGACGTAGACACCCGACTTGAGCTGCAGGTTTGCGGCGAGCGTTCTTGCCATGTACTGGAGAAGCGATATAGAAGGGCCTCGGAGCGTTATCTGCTGGCGGTAGTTTGCCGCGATTTTTGAAAGCGGACAGTCCGACGGTCCCAGAATCTCTGTTTGAGAAGCAGCCTCCGCCATCGCCTTATAGTCTTTTTGAATTGTCATGAGGATGTTTGACAGAAGCTTTCCCGAGTCAATGCCAGCCTGAATCGCCTGAGACTCAACCTGCGAACGGAAAACAATCCTGAGAAGCCGCGAGAACGGCGGAAAACTGAGCATTTCGCGCGTGCTTATTTCAGAATCATAGAATTTCTGCGTTTCCCCGTTTACAGCGAACAGAATTGGCTCTGCGTCCGGGCAGTAAGTCTGTACGAGAACCTTTCCGCCCGGGAAAAACCTTCCTGCACGCCCTGAGACCTGCGTTATAAGAGAAAAAGTGCGCTCTGCCGCGCGGAAATCAGGCATGTGAAGCCCGGTGTCAGCAAGAATTATACCGACAAGCTTCAGATTCGGAAAATTCAGCCCCTTCGCGACCATCTGAGTTCCCAAAAGGATGTCGAATTCGCCTTTTTTGAACGAATCGATTTTTTCCTGAAGCTCACCCTTCGCCCTTATGTTGTCCGTGTCGATCCTGACAGTCCGCGCGTTAGGAAATTTTGCCCTGACCTCATTCTCGATGAATTCAGTTCCGAAACCAGAATATCCGACATCGACCGAGCCGCATTCAGGACATTGCTGCGGAGGGGAGACCGAATATCCGCAGTAGTGGCACCGAAGCCTTTTTTCGCTTTTGTGGAAGGTGAGCGGAACAGAACAGTTCCGGCATTTCATCTCGTAGCCGCACGAATTGCACCTGAAAAAATGAGTGAAACCGCGCCTGTTCAAAAAAAGTATGGTC
>CAMVSS010000069.1 GCA_947170195.1 uncultured Treponema sp.
TTTGTTTTTACCGGCGACGGCAAATCCGGACGCTCGTTTCCCTGCGAGAAAGAATTGAGGTTGCCTGAGAATTTAAAAATTCCGAACAGGATAAGGGATGCCAGTGTCAGGAAAGCCATCATCCTCAGTCCCCTTTTTCCGACGACAGGAATCATCTTCGCGCTCCTTATGTATACCGGCTGGAACGAGAGCTTTGAATCAATCTCCTTCTCGTAAGTCAGCAGCAAGAAAAGTACCGCTGCGGTTGATGCCAGGCAGACAAGGTAAAAAAAAGCGTTTACCGGCGAAGAGAAAATCAGCAGCAGAAACGGCGATGACGACGGGATTATGAAATATATTGAATTTGTGAGTATGCTCAGAAAGCCGTCTCGCCTCCAGAATTTCTGGAATATGTATACCGCGAAAATCAGAAAGCTTGCCGAGGCAGATACTGTGAACACCGGGCGCGAGAAAGCAAGCATGAGCGGGAAGACGCTGCCTGCGACAAAAATCCTGGTGTTGGATGAGTTTATGAGAAGAAGGATGAACATGAGGACTGTGATTATCGGCGAGAGCCACGGAAAGCTCACCGAGCCGTCCGTTCCTGTCCGGGTTCCGTTGAAAGCGGAAATCTCGAGGAGCGATTTTTCGAGCTGTGCCGAATCGCTGTCCGGGATGTAGAACACCATTGCCGAGCCGCTCTTGTCATGAAAAAATCCGTCCCTTCTGAGCAGGAATGAATCCTGCGGCTGGACTTGTATCGGGCTGAGCTTCGACAGCACCGGAACTTTCTGGTTCACTCGGGAAACGGTGCCCTCGCAGCCGTTTTTGATGAGGATTTCGTATATGTCTGATTCGGTTAAATCTGTGGAATAGACATACAGCTGATGCCAGCCGTCCCAAAGCCTGCTGACAGGAACCGACCTGAAGCGGCATAGCATGAAAATCGAGAATACAATTATTAGGAGTGAGACAGCCTGCTTCGGCTTTGCGATAAGTGAGGTGGTCATGATTACAAAACGGAGAAAGCGACCCCCATAAAGAATCCCAATACGCTTCCGACGAAAACTTCCATCGGGGAATGCCCGTTCACTTCTTTGAGCTTTGTGAATTCGTCGTTCATGCCCTTTTCTTTGAGGATTGAGCCGATTTCGTTGAGCCTCTTTGCCTGAATGCCGTTTGCCCTTCTTACGCCGACGGCGTCGCGTATGGTCACAAGGTAGAAGACAAGCGCAAGAATGAAGATGTCCGATGCGATTCCTGAGCGGAAACCTATCATTGTGCAGATGCAGGCAGTGATAGCCGAGTGGCTCGACGGCATGCTTCCGGTTCGCCAGAAAAGGAGGTCAAAAAGCTCGTGCAGACTATGAATCTTACCTGAAAAAAGATTGATTATAGTTTTTATGAATTGTGCGCACAGCCAACTGAAAACACAGGCCAAAAAAACCGGGTTATTGAATAATACTTGAATCTGTTCACCTGCATTTGAAAACATATTCTTATTTTATCAGTCGCCACTGTTATTTTCAAGGTGTCTTTTTTCTTTAAAATCCTCATGATTTGGGGTATATTTCTGGCATGGATTTCATGCATTTTACTGCGGGGGCCGATGACGCTGACCGCCGTCTCGACAAAGTTATCCGGCGTTTTTTGGGCGAAGCTTCGCTTTCCTCGCTGTACAAATCGCTCAGGAAAGGGCTTATAAAGGTGAACGGCGCAAAGAGCAGCGCGGATTACAGGATTTGCGAGGGCGATGACATTCAGATCGCCGCTTTTCTGACAGAAAGCTCCGCTCAGTCTCCTTCCGATGGAAAATCCGGATCAAAAATCGGATCAAAAGCGCTTGACCGCTCCATCGTTGTTTTCCGAAATGAAAATCTTCTGGTTTTGAACAAGCCGTATGATGTGCCTGTCCAGCCTTCACCGTCATCTCGTCCCGGAGAGTCTCTGAGCGAGATGGTTTCCTCTGATTATGCGTTCTTGCACCCGGAGCAGTCCTCGCTTTCGTTCAGGACTGGCCCACTCCACCGCCTGGACAGAAAAACGACCGGGCTGATAGCTTTCTCCCAGTCGGCTTTCGGGGCAAGAAGGTTTTCCGAGCTTATAAAGTCCCACGGCATAAAGAAAAGCTATGTCGCCCTTGTTTCCGGCAGGCTCGATGAGGCGGAGGAATGGCACGAGGAGATCTCAAGGGATGAGCGCGGCGATAAAAAATCATTCCACACGGTAAAAATTTTTGAGGAGGACACCGGCATGGGCAAATCTGCTTGTACTAAGGCTGCGCCCCTTGCCCATGGAATCCTTTGCGGAAAGGAAGTCACCCTCGCCCAGTTCGTTATTTCGAGCGGGCGGACTCACCAGATCCGCTCCCAGGCAGCCTTTCATTCGCATCCTCTGGTCGGGGACACGGCTTATGGCGGGGATGATATACGCCATCTTTCGCTCGGGCAGGATTTCTTTCTCCACGCCTACGAACTTCGCTTTCCTGCTGACGGAATGCTCGGCACAGGAGAGGTTCTGAGGGCATTTATTTCGACAAAATTCCAAAAAATGTTAAATTCAGCCTTGATAAAGTGGGACGGCAGTCTTATAATTTAGATTTGTATGGATTTTCTTAAGGATTTGCTCGGATTTGATGCGAAAGAGATTACCGTATATGCATTCTATGGTCCGAGCGGTACAGGAAAGAGTTTCAGGGCTAAGCTTGTCGCGCAGAAGTATGGAATAAAAGTCATAATAGATGACGGACTTCTGATTCAGGACGACGAGATTCTGGCCGGAAAGTCTGCGAAACTTGAGAAAAATTACATGGGGGCCGTTCGAGTCGCCCTGTTCGACGATAAGGAGCATCGTGACAGCGTTGCCCGCGCCATAATCAAGAATAAAATCCGCAAGATTCTGATCCTGGGAACGTCTGAGAAGATGGTCAACAAGATTGCCGTCCGCCTCCAGCTCCCTATTCCGGAACGCTACATAAAAATCGAGGACATCGCCACCCCGGAGCAGATGGAGGAGGCCCGCAGGAGCCGCCAGATCGAGGGAAAGCATGTCATTCCTGTCCGTGCCTACGAGGTCAAGGACAAGACCTATTCCAAGATTTTCGTAAAATCAATCAGGGTTTCGCTCGCCCGCCGCAAATTCTTTGCGCGCATACTCGAGAGGTTTTCGGGGCGCAAGGAGAATCAGCCTTCGCAGAACACCAAGCTTTTCGAAAAATCAGTCGTTCGGCCTGCGTTCTCTGTCTCCGCCGGAAAGAAAGTTTCCCATGCCGTGCTCGCCCGGCTTGCGATGTGTTTCGTAAATCAGTTCAATCCTGATATCCGCCTTAAAAAGCTTCTCGTAAGGAACGTGAATTTCGGTTATTGCTTCGTAATGACGCTTGATATACCGTTTGGAAGCCAGCTCACGGAAGTCAGCCAGGACATAAAGAACTACGTGATCTCCATGATCGAGAAAGATTCAGGAATCCTCATAGAGGATGTGTTTATCGTCGTGGACAAAATACTCCCTCAGAAGCAGACGTCTTAGGCAAAGCTCGGTCAATTTCCGGGCGTTGTTTGGATTGCCTAGGCGTTGTCCGGGCTTTTAATGCACATTGGGAACCTCGAAAAACCGCAGTTTTTCGAGATGCCTGCGTGCCTAGCGGGATTTTTTTGAGATTCGGACCCCGACTCCTAGCTGTGTCAGAGTGTTTTTGATGGCGTATTCAAGTTCTGTTCGCTGAGGGTTCATCGGGAGCACGAAATGGCGGCACTGATTCCATGTCTTTGTGTACAGTTCTCCTGCCGCGCTTTTTGTGGACACTTCCTTCTGCCAGTCCGTGAGCGAGCTGATGAAATCATATACCAGATAAGTGAGCCTTTTTCCGAGCCGTGACTCAGGCTGGCTTTGCACGAGCTTGTCCAGATCCTTGAGGTGCATCATGTATTTTTTCTCGAAGTCTCGGCTTGCGTAGATGAGCGCGCATGCTGACGGCTGCAGGTACATGAATATGTCCGCGTCTATTGCGGCTGAGATTATGTCGTAGGCATGGCCTGAGTTTATGATTTTTAGCAGCTCCTCCGTAAGCCTTGATGGTGATATCGGCGACAGGAGATGGGCTGATTTTCGGATCTTTGACTTGAGGGCGTGCGGCAACCTGCATCCTGTGGTCGCGCTGTATTTCACTGCCCTCAGCATTCTTACCGGATCCTCCGTGAATATCCGCTCCATCGGGATTACAGGACGAATCACTTTCTTTCGGATGTCCTCCACTCCGTTCACGTAGTCGATCACCTGCTCTTTGAGCGGATCGTAGTAGAGCGCATTGAGAGAAAAATCGCGTCGCTGGACATCTTCGTCCATTGTTCCGAACGCGTTTCCGACTGAGCCGTCGCATATTGAGCGGAAGGTGGATACCTCGAAAATCTTTGTGCCGTAGATTACGTGCACGAGACGGAACCGCTTTCCGATTATGCGGGAATTTCTGAAGAGTTTCTTGATTCTTGAAGGGGTTGCTTCTGTAACTATATCAAAATCTTTCGGCGTTTTTCCGACTATTAAATCGCGGACTGCACCTCCAACGATGTATGAGTCATATCCGCAGTCCTTGAGGTGTTTTACGATGTACAATGCGTCGGTGTCGATTTTTTCAAGCGGTATATTATGTTCTTCCTTTGTATAAATGACCGCCTTTTTTACAGGCTTTCCCTTGCTGTCTGATGAATAACGTATTAACACAATGATGAGATTTTAATGCTATGAGCGATTTTAATCAATTCTATTGTTCAAGTTAAAAAATAAGAGTAAAATAACGCACCCGTTAGCACACATGTGAGCAGGCTCCTCTGCAAAGCTGTGTGAATCCGTGGATACATTTCGAGGTATTATTTATGAAAAAGATTATCAGTGGAAAAGTCCGTGAGGTCTATGATTTGGAAGACGGAAGAATGGTCATCGTCACAACTGACCGTATCTCTGCCTTTGATGTTATTCTTCCGACCATGATTACAGACAAGGGCAAAGTCTTGAACGCCCTTTCTAATTTCTGGTTTGACTTGACCAAGGACATCACGAAGAACCACATGATCTCTTCTGACCTGAAGGACATGCCTGCTGAATTCCAGAAGCCTGAGTACGAGGGACGAACGATCCTCGTCAAAAAACTCAAGATGGTTCCGTATGAGGTTATCGTCCGGGGCTATATGTTCGGCTCGATGTACGAGGCTTACAAAAAGGGCGAGCCTTTCCTCGGACACTCATTCACAAAAAAATATGAGCAGGCAGAAAAGCTTGACGAGCCTATCGTGACCCCTTCGACAAAAGCAGCCGAGGGACATGACATCAACGTCACTATCGACTACATGAAGAACGATTTGGGCGCTGAGCTTGGAACAAAAATCGAGCAGACTGCACTTGCAATCTATAAAAAATGCTACGAGCACGCCGCAAAGAACGGAATCATCATCGCCGACACGAAATTCGAGTTCGGACTTGACGAGAACGGTGAGCTTGTTCTTGCCGACGAAGTCCTCACTCCGGATTCAAGCCGGTTCTGGAACGCCGCTGAGTACAAAGTCGGAACAAGTCCTGCCAGCTACGACAAGCAGTTCATCCGCGACTGGCTCAAGGCAAACAACCTCGCGGGCGACCCTAACATCAAGGAAATTCCTGCGGACGTCGTTGCGAAGACTAGCGAGCTTTACCATGAGTGCGTAAGAAAAATCACGGGAAAAGACCTGTAGTTTTTCTGGCTCATGCTTTAATCCCCGGGCGCATAAAAAATTGCGTCCGGGGCTTTTTTTTATGTGTGCTGGCTGATTCTTGGAGCGGTTTGGTCGGAGGATTTTATTTATCTAGGAATTTAACTCCGGGGAAAGTATTTGTTTCCACGATCTTTCGTCGCGTTTCGACGGGTCGAGGTTCAGGTCCCTTATTTTTTCTTCGAGGTATTTGAGGATGGTTTTCGTGTCGAATTCATTGTTTTCGGATGCGTATTCGATTTCGATGTAGGGAAGCCCGTTCACTATCTCTAGCTCGGCATGAAAAACTATTTCGGCTCCGTCGGGAAGTTTTTTCGGAAGGTAAGCGGAGACGGCACATTTTGATTTCTCGAACCACTTTATGAAGCCCGTGCTCTCAAAAAGTTTTCTGACAGGCTGCGCGTCCTGAACGAAGGTCTCGTGCTCCTCGTTCAGCTCGATTCCGTCCTTTATGGTCTTTGTTTTGAGCGTGAAAAAAGTCTTTTCGCTGAAATCCGTGCTGGAATCCGTGCGAAGGTGTTCAAAAAACATAACTACCTTTTGGAAACTGTCTAGTTTTTTAAACATATTTCCGCCGTTTTCAGCGTATTTTTCGGACCGAATCCTTATCACCTGCGGCTCGTTGTTTTCGAGACGTTCTTTTCTTGTTTTGTACCTTGAGTAGTACTCATCGCTTTTGAGGATTATTTCTATGTCTTGCTTTATGAAATCCCCTGCCAAAGACATGTATTGCTCTTCGGTCAGGGGAATTTTCATTTCGATTTCTCTTGCCATTTGCGATTTTATTTTCCGCAGATTTCGCTTGCTTTCTGGGTGATGGCTTTTTTCATTGCGGCGATGTCATCCTTGTGCTCGCTTATTATTCGTACGAATACGGAGCCTGCGACAACCGCGTCGACATAAGGGGAGATCGCATTTGCCTGATCCGCTCCTGTGATTCCGAATCCTCCGAAAAGCTTTTCTCCGCCCTTGCCCACTTTCTTGAGGAAATTCAATGTCTCGTCATCGATTGTGGTCTGACTGCCTGTGATTCCGGCTCTCAGGGCGACGTAAATGTGCTTGAAGCCGAATGAATGCATTTTTTCGAGGCGCTCGTCGCTCATGCTCGGAGCCGCCACGGGAATGTTCTCCATTCCGTATTTTTTGCAGGCCGCGGTGAGTCCCTCGTCGTGGTCAAAAGGAAGGTCTGGAATGATCATTCCGTTTACGCCGACTTCTGCCGCTTTTTTGCAGAATGCATCGACTCCCGGTGTAAAAATCAGGCTTCCGTAGCTCATTATGTAGATCGTCTTTTCCGGGAATGCGTCATGGATTTTTTTTATGAACGCAAGTCCGTCCTTTGTCTTGAATCCTGTTTCGAGCACCTTTGAGCATGCGTTCTGGATTGCAGGACCGTCCGCGCTCGGATCGCTGAATGGAAGCTGCACCTCAAGAATATCCGCCCCGCCCTCAAACAATGCCGAGGCCGCTTCAAATGCAGCTTCTCCAGTCGGATAATTTGCTATCAAATGTGACATCAGTCTGTTCATATTCGTTTCCTTATCAATATTTTGAATGTACGTTGGCGTTTGTCTCAAGCCTGTGAAGCTCTGATTTTAAGAATTCTTTCCATTCCGTCGGGCGGAATACCGGGCTTGTGATGAAAACGTCCTTGTCGCCGCGACCGCTCATGTTTATGATAACAGCCTTGTCTTTCGGCACTTTCGGTGCGATTTTCATTGCGAGAGCCGCCGCATGAGCGCTTTCGAGAGCCATAAGGATTCCCTCGTTTTTTGCAAAGAAACTGACCGCCTTAAGGGCATCGTCATCCAGAACGGCCTCGAAGTGGATTCTGCCTGATTTTCCGAGCATCGCAAGCTGGGGGCTGATTCCGAGGTAGTCGAGACCTGCTGATATTGATGAGGTCGAGCAAGCCTGTCCGTCGTCGTCTATCAAAAATCTTGATTTGTATCCCTGAATGATGCCGTCTTTCGCGGCGTTTCCTGCCATTCTTGCCGCGTTTTTTCCAAGCTCGCTGCCTGTTCCGCCTGCTTCCGCTCCGTAGAGCTTTATGTCGGTGTCGTCAAAGAAAGGCGCGAAAAATCCCGACGCGTTTGAGCCTCCGCCGACGCAGGCTACGAGGGAATCAATTTTTATGTTCCTCTCCGCAGCCTGTGACTTTACTTCCTGCCCGATTATCGACTGAAATGTTCTTACGATGTCCGGGAAGGGAGCAGGTCCGAGCGCCGATCCGAGGCAGTAATGTGTGTCCTTGAAATTGGCTGACCAGTCCCTCATGGCTTCGTTTACCGCGTCCTTGAGAGTTCTTGATCCGTTCTGCACCGCGACAACTTTTGCTCCGTAAAGCTCCATTGATGCAACGTTAGGCTGCTGTCGCCTTACGTCAACCTCGCCCATGTAGACGACGCATTCCATTCCGAGCTTTGCGCATGCCGCTGCGGTCGCAACTCCGTGCTGCCCTGCTCCGGTCTCCGCGATGATTCTTTTCTTGCCCATCTTTTTTGCGAGGAGAACCTGCCCGATCGCGTTGTTGATTTTGTGCGCTCCGGTATTTGCAAGTCCCTCAAGCTTTATGTAGATCTGTGCTCCGCCCAAAAGCTCTGTCGCTTTCTCTGCGAACATAAGAGGGGTTTCACGTCCGATGTAATCTCTCTGGAGGATTTTCAGCTCCGCCAAAAACTCCGGGTCGTTTATGTATTTTTTGAAGGCCTTTTCAAGGTCATCTATAGTGCTTCTGAGCACTTCCGGAACATATTTTCCGCCGTAATCACCAAAAAAACCGTCGACTGATTCGTTGTACATATTTTCTCCAATCTATATGTGGTTAAGGATATAGGGAATCCCTAAAAATTTCAATTTTCAGGGATGTCATATACTGTTATCGCAATGCTTTAAACAGATTTTTCATTTTTTCAGGATTCTTTATTCCGATCTGATTCTCGTCTTCGATTCCGCTGGAGACATCGATCAGCTCGGGATGGAATTTTTCAAGAAGCTCCCCCGCGTTTTCCGGCGTAACTCCGCCTGCAAGCCACAGGTGGCTGCTTTCTGCGTAGGCGTGCGCCCTGCAGTCCTGAAGGAACCTTGCTTCTCCGAACGAGACAAGGGCCGCGGTGTCCTTGTCCGGTATGCTTTCTTTGCCTGTGAGGGCGAAGTAATGGGGAATCTTTTTTAAGGAATCCGGAAGCTCCTCATACGAAAGCGCGTGAATCTGCAGAAAGTCAATCAGCCCCTGCTCCGCAAGCTCCACGGCTTTTCTTGTCTCCGCGCTGTCTGTCTGCGTTATGACTGCAACTTTGAAGGCCTTTATGTTCTTGAGCTCGTCCTTCATCGCGTCGAAACGCGGTCCGAACACGCTGCGTTTGAAACCGTTTCCGAATATGAATCCGACGAAATCCGCGCCGAGGCTGTCCGCAAGAAGCAGGTCCTCCTTTCTCGTGATTCCGCAGATCTTTATGAGCGGTGCTTTTTTGGAGCTTATTTTTTCTGCAAGGCGGATAAGATTTTTTCCGTACAGGTTCTCGTCAGACTCTTTGAAAGCTTTTACAAACTCCCCTGCCTTTGACGGATTCCTTGCCGCGAATTCTCCGAGAAGAATACCTGAGAATCCCATGAAGCCGATCTTTTTCGCAGCTTCCGCAGTCTCGATTCCGCTTTCAAAGATGACTTTTCCGCCGAGTTTTTCTTTGAGCATTGCAGGAACGAGCAGGTCGATGGAAAAATCCCTGAGGTTCCTGGAATTGACGCCGCAGACAATCGTATCAGCATATTTTTTGTCCTCGGCATTTTTTATTCTGAGGACTTTCTCCGCATCCTCGTTTGTGCGCACCTCAACGAATGCCCTGATTCCAAGCGAGGCGCATTTTTTGACCATCGAAAGCATTTTTTCAAAGGTCAGGATTCCCGAAATCAGGAGTACGGCATCTGCACCGCATCTGTAAGCGATTTCGATTTCCTCCTCGTCGATCAGAAAATCTTTTCTCAATACGGCGACATCTGGAACGGCATTGCATACTTCGATCAGGTCTTTCAAGGAGCCTTTGAAATAGTTTTCTTCCGTCAGGCATGATATTGCCGCAGCTCCGTTCGCCCTGTATTTTTTTGCGGTCTCAGGGCTGTTCAGATCCGGTGCTATGTCACCCTTGCTCGGACTTGCCCTTTTTATCTCAAGGATTACACCCTTTTCCCCCATGAACTGGTTTACAGGGCGGGTCCGTTTTGCCGGAATGGCAAAGCCGAAATTGTAGCCGCGGCTGGCAATGTCTTTCTTACGTTTTTCTACGATTTCGGCAACAATGTTTTTTTCATGCATAAAGATTTAACCTGCCAGTGCTTTTGAGCAATCCTGAATTTCCTTGAGTTTTGCCAGAGCCTTTCCTGATTCAATCGATTCGATGGCCATAGAATACCCTTCCTTGAGGTTCTTTGCCTTTCCTGACAGGTAGAGGACTGCGCCCGTGTTCAAGCATACGGCTTCCTTGATCGTCTTTCTGCCGTTTCCGTTCAGGACGTCGAGGGCAAGTTTTGCGTTGTCGCTGCCGGTTCCTCCGATCAGCTCGTCTTCTTTGCATCCCTTGATTCCGAAGTCGCCCGGATTTATTACATAGCGGCTTTCTTTTCCGTTCTCGTCAATCTGGAAGACATCAGTCGGAACGAGCGGGCTTATTTCGTCATATCCGTCGCGTGAACAGATTACCATTACTTTTTTTGCGCCGAGCATCTTTGCGGCGTGTGCGAAGTCATCCATGATGTCAGGCGAATATACTCCAAGAACCTCGTATTCTGCTCCTGCCGGATTTAAAAGAGGACCCATGACATTGAATATTGTCTTTACGCCCAGAGCTTTTCGTACCGGAGCCGCAAAGCGCATCGCTGAATGGTAGACCGGAGCCATGAGGAATCCGAAACCTGTTTTGTCGACAAGGTCTGCTGTCGCGCTCGGT
>CAMVSS010000070.1 GCA_947170195.1 uncultured Treponema sp.
ACGGCTCCTTTCTGCCTGCACGAACTCCGGGAAAGTAATCTGGCAGAAGCATGTCTCCGGTAGGCCGACTCCTTACATCTCGGCGTTCGGCGATTTTCTGTTCGTGGTCACTGACAAAAAAAAGCTCAACATGATAAACCCGTCCGGCAGCGTCATCTGGTCTTCTACCTGCCCTTTTGAGATAACCGACGTACCGGTCTCCGGCTCCGACGGTCGCGTTTTTGTGCGTGGAGAAAGGGGCATCGCTTGTTTCGGGCTTAACGGCGTCAGAAAATGGCATGTCGAGACGGAGGAGCTTGCTTCTTTTAAGCCGCTGCTTCTGAACGACGGTTCCATTCTTGTTTTTCAGAAAAAGCTCAGGGGCGGATATCAGATCGGAATGCATTTTTCACCCTTCGGAGAAAAGATTGAGGAGCAGACTTTTTCCGGCGAAATCACGGCGGCATGTCCGAGCGTAAAGGGGCTGCTGGTCGCGGTAAAAAACAGCTCCGTGGGTCTTGTCTCTGTGTCTTCCGACGGAAAGATCGGCCACAGATGGAGCATCCCTCTTCCGTCTGGAAGTCGATGCTATGCCGCTTCCTACCGTGAAACTTCGGCGAGCGCGGCTTTTTTTGTGGACTCGGGGGGATCGACGAGGATTTTTGTCGTTGATTGCGACAAGGGCGAGGTCATAAACGAGATAAAAATCGGCTCTTTCAATGCGTCAAACATTCAGATTGCGAAAAGCACTGTAACGGGCTTCTTTGTTGGCGACACTGTCTCCGCGTCGGAATGCTATGAGGACGGCACGATTTTGTGGAAGGCTTCCCTTCCGGACAAAAAAGGCTGGGACCACGTGTGCTATACCCGTGCGAATTATCTTTTTATCTGCAAGAAGGACTGGTCGATGGCTGCCTTCAAAATGGCGCATTCATCGGTTTACGCGGAGCAATATTCAACACCGCGTACAAAATCATACATAAAACTCAGGCCCATAAATTCGGTCAACAACGAATACAACATAAAGACTTTTTCTGACGGCTCGTTCTCAACCCTGGCTGACAAACTTTCCAAGGGCGACTACGGGGCATCTGAGAAGGAGTTGCTCGAGGACATTAAATACGAAGCGTACAACTACTACACTTCACTCAACTCTCGGGAGCGTTTTGCGACGAAAAACAGTTATTTCGCAGACAATCCGCTGTACACGGAGCAGGTCTTCAATCTGATGGCTATGAGCGGGACCAGCGATTTTTCTTCGCTTATAGCTGATATGCTCAAGAATGAGGGGAATTTTGCGCTGACGCTTCCTCTCCTCTCTTGTGCCGGGGAATATGGTTTTGACCCGGACGGAGAGATTCTTGATTCGTTCGAGATCCTGCTTTCAAGGATACCGAGCGGCGATGCTGTTCTTCTGAAAGCCCTCTGCGATGCGACGTACAGGGTGTGCGCATTTATGGGGCGGCCTGCGTTCAGCAAAAAAGGAAAGGACATCCTTACCAAGCTCATGTATCCGAGCTACAGCCGTGTCATAAATCTCTACGCCAGAAGCACATTGGAGAAAATGGTTCAGACCGAACAAAAATTGTAACGGAATATCCTTTATTATGGTAAAAATAGGAATAATCTGATAAAATAAATCAGTTCATCCTGTGGAGGAAATTAAATGAATCTCAAAAAATTGGCAGGTGTACTTGCTGCGATTTTGGCATTGGACGTGCTTTCGCTTTCTGCTCTTGAAGTCAACAAATCTGAGCTTGAGAGCGCCGGCAATGTTGACGCTGTTGTGTTTCGAAACTATTCCGGACCTCACAGTGTAATCAACACAATCGAGGAAATCCGTGCGATCGGTACCGGACTTGGAAAAACAGTGAAATCTTCAGACATGGGGAAAGTTATCCGAAGCGGATCTTCTGACAGATACGCCGTCATCCATGCTGTAGATCCGAGCACAAAGGAAAAACTTGACGCGGATATTTTCATAATCGGCAAGAATGCGACCGTTGACCATATCACAAACTTGCGCAGAATCATCGCTGCATATCTTTCTGCCGCATACGGATATTCTGATCGGGATGCTTCCACAATCGCGACTTTTGTTACAGTATACAATGCGGTTTACCGCGGAAACATGGACGTTTTTGCAAGCAAATATAAGAAAATCGTCACTGACAATATCTCGGCCGGAAAGGTCGGTATCTCCACCAATTATGAGGAGTGGCCGGGAAATACGCAGCTCATCATTCCGCTTTACGATTTGAACGGCGGCTTGAGCACTATCGAGACTTCGGTCATTTCTGACAAGCAGGTCATAAAATCCCTTCAGGAAGACGAGGACAAATCCCTTGAGGCCAGAAAAGACATGGTGGACATAAAAGAGCGCGAGGCTGAGAATGCTGATGAAAAAGTAAAGGCTGTCCAGAAAGAAGCTGACGTTGCGAACTCGAATCTGAAGGAGAATCAGAAAAAATCAGCTGAGGCAAACAAGGCTGCTCAGACTGCCCAGACAAACGCCGACAACGCAAAGAAAAAGGCTGAGGCTGACAAGGCAAAAGCTGACAACGCAAAGAAAAAGGCTGATGCAGCCCAGACAAAGGCTGACAGCGCAAAAAAGAAGGCCGATGAAAATCCTTCTGATAAGAATGCCCAGAAGCAGGCTGACAAGGCAAAATCCGACGCTGACAAGGCTAAGGCTGAGGCCGACAAGGCCAAGACCGACGCTGATAAATCTCAGGCTGAGGCTGACAAGGCAAAATCTGAGGCAGAGAAAAAACAGACTGCCGCTGATGAGCAGAACAAAAAGACTGAGGAAGCTGCAAAAACTGCCGAGGAAGCAAACAAAAAGGCAGAGGAGCAGCAGAGCGCGGCTGACAAAAAACGTTCCGAGGCTCAGGAAGAGCGAACTCAGATCGCAAAAGATCAGCAGGCTCTCATCGAGGAGCAAAAGGCAAATGAGTCTGCGCCTGTTATGTACGGACTTAAAAACATCGATGATCTCGGCGTGACATGTGCCCTCGTAAAGATAAACACCGATACAGGAAGCGTTATCAAGGAATCTCCTGTTTCTGTAATCCGTGGACGAACTGTATATGAGGACGGAAATGTATTTATCGCTGTGGCTGGATCAAACATCGGAAAAGGCGCAGTCCGACTCATAGCAATCGACAAAGAATCGCTCGATATGGCGGCGGAAAGCAAGGAGACTCTTTCTGAATTCTCTGCTCTTGCTATGCGCAACGGTTCTTACTATTGTGTAATTCAGGATGGAAAGAACTTCTACGTCGGAAAATTCAATAATAAAGTGGAGGGACAGAGCAAATCCGTGGTTCCTGTAAAGGCTGCGACCCCTATCACGGTTACGGACAAGGGCGTTCTTGTAACAGGAAAGGACGGAACTCCGGTTCTTCTCGATGCAAACGACCTTTCTCAGAAAAAATAGATAGCCGAGCGGTTTCAAAAATCATCTGACTTTTGAAGCTGCCCGACCTGTATAAACGAAAAAGACTGTCTAATAAACGTTATTAGACAGTCTTTTTCGTCCTGCAATAAGAGTGATTTTTATCAGCCCTCGGATTCGTTCGCCTTGTTTTCAAAGCGCGTGATTGAGCTGAGGAAGAGAAGCTCTACGTCGCCGATCGGACCGTTTCGCTGTTTTGCAACGATAAGCTTTGCGTCCTGCACCGGGTCCATATTGCCCTCCTCCGTCTTCTTTCGGTCTCGGTGGATGAACATTACGACATCCGCGTCCTGCTCGATTGAGCCGGATCCTCGCAACTGGTTGAGAGTCGGTTCGTTGCCTTCCGCATCTCGGGAAACCTGACAGAGCGCGACGACAGGAATCTGAAGCTCTCGTGCCAGAGATTTCAAGGATTTGGATATTTCTGAGACCTGGTCGTAGACCGGCGCGCTCGGATTCTCAGTGGCGATAAGACCGATGTAGTCGATGAAAATAATCTGGATTCCGTAGTTTGACCTGAGTCGTCGCGCCATGGCCCGGAGGTCGATCAGAGGCATGTTCGGAGTGTCGATTATGTAAAGCGGGGCGTCGTAAATCCTGCCCGCGGCATCGTTGAGTTTCTGGAAGTCGTCAAGTTTAAGAAGACCGTTCCTGAGTTTCTGTCCGGAAATGCGTGCGTTTTGAGACAGAAGTCGCTGACCGATCTGCCCTACTGACATTTCCAGTGAGAAAAATCCGCACGGAATCTTTTTTACGACCGATATGTATTCGATCATGTTAAGAGCCATCGCCGTTTTTCCCATTGAAGGTCGCGCACCGATGATGATAAGCTCGGAATTCTGGAATCCGCTTGTCATGCTGTCAAGTTTTGAGAATCCGCTTGGAATTCCTGTATATGCCGAATGATTCTTGAAGTTCCTTTCGATCATATCGACCGTCACAGGAACAATTTCGCCCATTGTGTGCACTGCAGTCGTCTGATCATTTTCTGCAAGCGCGAATATGTTTTTTTCAGCAGATTCGAGGATCTGTTTGCTGTCCCTGGTATCGTCGAATGCTGATGCCTTTATTTCTGAAGATATTTTGATGAGGTCTCGTCGAGTTGCCCTGTCTTTTACTATTTTTGCGTAGTACTCGATGTTCGCGCTGGTAGGAACGACGTCTGTCAGAGAAGCGATGTATGCCGTTCCGCCGGCTGCCTCAAGCTGCCCTGTTTTTGTCAGCTCGCTTATGAGAGTGAGGGTATCCCCTGTTATTCCCCGGGAGAACAGCGAGAGAAGCCCTTTGTAAACAACCTGATTTTGCTGAGAATAAAAATGTTCCGCTTTTAAGAATGTGACGATTGTGCTTACTGAACTCCAGTTCAAAAGCATTGCGCCAAGGGTTGCCTGCTCGGCATCACTGTTGTGCGGAGGTACAGTATCTTTTAAAACATTGTCCACTTTTATACTTCCTATAAAAAAAGCCTTGCATGGGTGCAAGGCTTTAGCTAAGAGAGAAGCTTTGTGAATGATTCACAAAACCTCTCGTTCAAACAAAAATCAAAGACTGATTTTTGCGTAAGAATTACTCAGCTTTTTCTTCAGCTGGAGCTTCAGCAGCAGCTTCTTTTGCCGGTTTCTCAGCTTTTTTGTCTTCTTTCTTTGCTGATACATCTTCCTGTGCTTTTACAACAATTTTAACTTCTGCTGTAGTAGCTTCGTAAAGATGGATTGTTCCATGGTAGTTTCCAACAGACTTGATTGAAACACCAGGGATCTCGATGCGTTTGCGCTCGATGTCAAAGCCGTTCTTGTTGAGAAAGTCAGCAACAGTCTGTGCTGTAACGGCACCGTAAAGTTTGCCGTTTGAACCTGCTGGTACAGAAAGCTCAACTGCGAATGCTTCAAGCTTCTCTTTGAGGCTTGCTGCGTCAGATCTTTTCTGTGCCTTGCGAGCTTCGATTTCCTCTTTTCGAGATTCGAAGTAAGCTACTGTCTGCTCGTTGTACGGAACAGCATACATGTGAGGGAAAAGAAAGTTGCGTGCGTATCCGTTTGCAACATTTTTTACGTCACCCATTTCACCGAGGTGTTTTACGTCTGTATAAAGAATAACCTTCATTTTTCAAGCTCCTATTGGAATGTATGTCCGGCGTCACCAGGAGTTGGATCGTCGGACAGAAATATGTCTGGAATCGGATTTTACATACTGTAAAATCCGTTCGCTTTACTCTGCTACGAAAGGAAGCAGACAGATATTGCGTGCGCGTTTGATAGCTACAGTAAGCTCACGCTGGTGTTTTGCACATGTACCTGTAATGCGGCGTGGAAGAATCTTGCCGCGCTCTGTAGTAAAGCGTTTAAGACCATCTGCGTCTTTGTAGTCGATTTTTGCCTTGTTTGCGCAGAAACGGCAAACCTTTTTGCGGAAGAAAGTTTTTCCCTTTCCGCGTGGTGATCTTTCTTCACCGTCACGGCCTTCAGAAGCGGCCTGAGTATTTACAGTCTGTTCAACTTCGTTTGTTGCAACTTCGTCTGACATAGTATGTCTCCTATAATTTGTTTCGATCAATTAAAATGGAATGTCTTCAGGGAATGTGCCGTCCGCAGCTCCGCCAAAACTCTGTTCTTCGTATGGCGGCATTTCAGGAGCCGGTGCAAAACCTCCGCCCTGCATCTGGTTGTTCTGGAATCTCGGAGTATACCCCCCGGCACTGTTAGTAGCACCGCCTTCCGATTTTCCGCCAAGAAGCTGAACGTTGTTTGCGACAACAGAAACTCGGTCTCTTGTTTTGCCTGTTTCCTTGTCCTGCCAGCGATCCTGCTTGAGATAGCCCTCTACGCAGACCTGCTTTCCTTTTTTGAGATATGGAAGCAAGTTCTCCGCTGTTTTTCCCCAAATAGTTACGTTAAAGTAATTAGGTTCTTCGATCCACTGATCACCTTGCTTTCGGGATCTGTTGACAGCAATGCTGATGTTTGCACGAGCCTGACCGTTCGGAGTTACAGCATATTCTCTCTGGTCTCCGCCATTAAGATCGCGTACAAGACGACCGACTAGTGTTACAGTATTAATATCTGTCATGATTAAATCTCCGTTGCTGTTTTAGTGGTATCGTATGAGACTAGTTAGCTTTGTCGTCCAATTTAACGAAAAGTGATTTAAGAAGATTCTGGTTCAACTTAAACTGAGCGTTGATTTCAACGAGCTTTGCAGGGTTTGCCTTTACGGTAAAAAGAACGAATCGGCCGCGTTTCTGCTTGTTGATTACGTAAGTAAGGTCGCGGTCACCGTAAGGTTCCTCTTTTTCGATTGATGCACCAAACTGTGCAAGAACAGCCTTCACCATATCAGATCCGGCTTTGTACTTCTCATCCTCTGTAGGATAGATAGTCATGAGTTCATACTTTTTCATCTGTATGTTCTCCTTATGGACATTTGGAGTCCGCATACGCAGACTCAAGGGGCTCACATACTATATCATTTTTGGGACAAGTCGGTCAATTACCTGCAGCCTCTGAAAATAGCCTCGTTGTATACGTCCACGTATTTCTTGCAGCTCGCTTCCCATGTGAAGTCCTGCTGCATGGCTTTTTTCTGCATTTTCTTGATATGGTCCTTCTTGTTGTAGTATGCCCAGACCGCCCATCCCACGGTGTCGTAGATGGATCTCGGCGTGAGCGAGTCGAACATGAATCCGGTTCCGTCTCCGGTGTCCTGATTGTAGTTCTCGACCGTATCCGCAAGACCGCCGGTCCTCCTGACAATCGGGAGCGTTCCGTACAGCTCTGAATACATCTGGTTGAGTCCGCAAGGCTCATACTGCGAAGGCATAAGGAAGAAATCGCTTCCCGCCTCAATCAGGTGGCTGAGTTTTTCATTGTATCCGATTTTTGCCCGGAAATTAGGAAGTTTTGACTGGAGCGCGTTGATTTCGTTTTCGCACCATCTTTCTCCGCTTCCAAGAAGGACGAACTGAATGTCCATTGTGGCGCAGATATTGAAGAAGCTTCCGTAGTTCGGAGCAAAGACTTCCGAGATACCTTTCTGGCTTACGAGCCTTGAGATAAGGCCGATGACAGGAACGTCAGGTCGAACAGGCAGGCCGAAGAACTCCTGAAGCTCTTTTTTGCAGATCGCTTTTCCTTTTAGGTCGCGGGCTGAATAGTTTGCCGGAAGCGTCTTGTCTGTCTCCGGGTTCCATGTCGCTGTATCTACTCCGTTGACGATACCCCTTACTACGTCGCTTCTGACTCGGAGAAGTCCGTCAAGACCGAATCCGCCCTCGACAGTCTGAATTTCAGCCGCGTATGTAGGAGATACGGTTGTAACCATGTCGGCACAAGAGATGCCCGCCTGCATGAAATTTATCGCGCCGTTCCGCTCGAAACCGGCTCCGTAATAAAGTCCCCAGTCTATGCCGAGGTCGGTGAACTTCTCTTTGCCGTAGACACCCTGATATCCCATGTTATGGATGGTGTATACGCTTGCCGTGTTCCTGAACTGCGGCTGCTGGCGACACACGTGCTTGAGGAGAACAGGAACGAGTCCTGCCGACCAGTCGTGCGCGTGAACTATGTCCGGGAACCACTGCAGCTTGTTGCAGACCTGAAATGCTCCGTGGGCCAAAAGCGAGAATCTGTAAGGATTGTCGAAAAAGTCAGGCTCGGCTTTTGTTCCGTAAACACCGTCGCGGCCAAAGCACTGCTCATGGTCAAGGAAATAAACTTCGACTTTCGGGAATCCTGGAAGAGGAGCCTCGTATACCGCCGTCCACTCCTGCCCCGTTCCGACAGGAACTCCGAGCGGGCCTTCAAGTTTCGTAAGTTTTTTGCGGTCAATCTTGTAGTATCGGGGCATCACGATTTTTACATCATGCCCCAGCTCGCTGAGGTTTCCTGCGAGGGCAGATACTGCGTCCGCAAGACCTCCGGTTTTTGCAAATGGAACTGCTTCCGCACTGACCATCAAGATTTTCATAATCTCCCTCCTTCTTTCAGTTCCTGCATCGCTTTGACGAATGCTTTCTCACTGTTAATGATTGTCTTTTCGCTTACACAGTACGCAAGACGAATCCATCCCTTGCCGCCGAATCCAGTTCCTGGAGCTGCCAGAATGAAATATTTTTTAAGGTGGTCGCTGAATTCACCGTCAGTTTCAAAACATTTTGGAGCCTTGCAGAACAGATAGAATGCGCCCTGCGGTCTGAAATATTCGATTCCCGCCTTGTCGAGAATTTTCATCAGCATGTCGCGTCTTTTTTCGTAAGATGAGTAATCGACCTTTGCCGACCAGCTCTTCGCGATGACTTTCTGAAAGAAAGCCGGAGAATTTACGCAGCCGAGGATTCTGAGCGCGAACGTTACCGCTGCTACGACATCCTTCGCGTCATTGCATTTCGGGTTCACTGCGACATATCCCACTCGCTCTCCTGGCAGGCTGAGGTTTTTTGCGAATGACGTGCAGATTATTGTGTCGTCATAGCTTGAGAAAACAGGAGGAACTTTTACGCCGTCATATACGATTGCCCTGTAAGGCTCGTCGCAAATGAGATACGGAGATCTTCTGCAGGATTTTCCGTGCTCCTTCAGGGCATTTGTCAGCCCGTCGATTTCTTCTTTTGTGTAGACTTTGCCAGTAGGATTGTTTGGAGTGTTTATAAGCACTGCGGCAGTTTTTTCGCTGAGCTTTGATTTTATCGCTTCGACATCAAGGGAAAAATCTGCTTTTGTAGGGACTTCCACAAGAATTCCGCCATGATTTCTTACATAATGCCTGTATTCGGCAAAAAATGGAGCCGGAACAATGACTTCATCACCCGGTGCGAGAAGTGCCTTGAATATGCAGTTGAGCGCGCTTGCCGCACCCACCGTCATAACCACGTTTTCTCCATGAATTTCTGCATTCTGCTCAAGTGCAGTTTTTTTTGCCATTTCCTCGCGAACTTCGCTGTAACCGGCGTTTGGCATGTAGCCGTGGCAACCGTGAGATACGTCCTTTGCCTCTTCCATTATTGCCTGAACGACTTCTTTTGGAGGATCGAGATCAGGGTTTCCAAGGCTGAAATCGAAAACATTTTCTTCACCGTACTTTTTCTTGAGCGCGATGCCTTCTTCGAACATCTTTCTGATTACAGATGCGTTTTTATTTGTCATTAATTCTTTAATTTGAGGAGCAATCATAGCATAAAAAGTATATCACATATTTTCAAAACACAACATCTCACCTGTGAGCGGATGCGGAAATTTTATTCTGAAAGCTTCGAATTCAAGCTGTCCTGAAGAAGCGGGATTGTAAATTTCATCTCCCTTCACAGGATTTCCTGACCATGCAAGGTGGCATCTGACCTGATGGCGAAAACCTTCCGTAATCCTGCATATTGGCATGCCGTCATTGGAAGAAAAATCAATTTCTGTGGTGTAAATCTTCGAGCCGCCCTTTTTCAGGGCTGCGCTTGCTGAATTTTCCGTTACCGGGCGCACTTCCCTGCCCTTGGGCCCAAATTTCCTGAAAAAACTTCTGACAATCAGTTTCCCGCCTTTTTTTTCCGCCTCGAATTCAGGAAAGCCCGGAAGAAGTTGTTTTTCGATTCTGTCCGTTTTCGCGCGGTACCATTTTTCAAAAAGTCCGTTTTTTTGGCTTTCGATAAGCGCGTCATAAGATTGCTGGGTGGAAGCTATCAGTATAAGCCCCCTCGTCTGCGTGTCGATCCTGTGGATCAGCCCGTACTCAACCTGCTTTTTCCCTGTCACGTTCCTAAGCTCGGGAAAAGCCGCCAGAGCATTCCCCAGAGCAGAATTGTCGCCCTCGAACAGCGGCGCAGAAGGAAGACCTGCCTCTTTTGAGCTTCTCAGGAACGGATTTTCCGATGTCGGTGCGCTTATAATTTTCATGGAGAGTCCTCAACACTTTCTTGAATCTTACCGGAACCGGTGCCTTAAAGACGGTATGCTTTTTTTCGCCTGGGAGCCTGATTTTCAGAAGATAGGCGTGAAGCATAAGGCTTGCCGATTCAAAGACTGATTTTTTAAGTGAATTGCCATAGATCGGATCGCCCATTATCGGGCAGCCGAGATATTTCATGTGCACGCGGATCTGGTGAGTGCGGCCTGTTTTTATCC
>CAMVSS010000071.1 GCA_947170195.1 uncultured Treponema sp.
GGTAAGCCGCCATTCCGATGATCGTCGGAACAATCAGCTTCATGACGCGACGTGTTCCCGGATTAGAAAAAGCTCTTTTGAGGCTAGTGAAATGGAAACGCCAGCCGGTTCTTAAGACGAACGGAAGCTGAAACAAAGCCTGTACGCATCCGCCCGAAATTACGCCTATGGACATAGCCCGCGCGGCCATAGCTGCCCTTAGCTCTGCGTCATCGATAGAAGCGGTAAGGACAGGAGTCAGAATGTAAGTCGCTGAAATTACAATCGCGTTGAAAAGAACCGGAGTAAAACCGGAAGGAGAAAAAATCTTGACCCCGTTCAGAATTCCCTGAAAGAACGCCGCAATGGAAATTACGAGCAAATACGGAAACATAATTCTTGTCAGGATTGAAGTCTCCGAAATCAAAGCGGAATCAGAACTGTCGAGAAAGATTCTTACAAGCAGCGGAGTTATGACCATTCCGACTATGACAACGCAAGTCGTTAGGAAAGAAAGCAGAGTCAGCGTTGCGCTCAAAAAATCGCGCGTGGACTGTTTTCCATCTTCGGATTCAGAATCCTCGAGATATCCTTTGAAAGTTGGAATGAAAGCCACGGAAATCGAATTCTCTGCAAAAAGCCTCCGCAGAAGATTTGGAATCATGAATGCGATACCGAACGCATCTGCATATTTTGAAGTGCCGAGAAAAGCTGCCTTTGTCATTTCGCGGACAAGTCCCAGTACACGAGAGCACAGGGTAAAGAATGAAAGCGAAAGCCCTGCAGATAAAAGAGATTTTTGTTTTTTAGACATGATAGATAAAAGAATACTGAATTTAGCGATGATAGGCAAATTATCATGAATTCAAAAATATGCGCAGCCATTTCTAACTGTCGCCATTCCGCGAGCGCTTTCGTTGTCGCGCTCGATTTCACTTACGCTTTCGCTCCATACCGCCAAGCGGTACTGCTTCGCAGGTGCTCCACGGCGTGGCGTGGTTTTGCCCAAGGCTTCAGTACAGTAAAAAGTCAGGGGAGAACATTTTAGACTGCCAGCAGTTTTGCCCCATCCGCTAAAAAACCGGCTTGATGCAATTCGTCGGTGACAGTTCTTTTTATAATTCGCTTGTCCTGCCCCTAACTGACAATATTCAGAAGTTGCATTATAATAAATACATTATGGCTAATACTATTCCTTCACGCGCTGAAGTCCCGGCAAGCGACAAATGGGACTTGTCTACTTTATATAAATCTGACGAAGACTGGGAAAAGGCCCTTTCTTCTATTAAACCGCTCACAGAAAAGGTTGTGGCTTTTAAGGGAAAGCTTGCGGACTCCTCTGATTCTCTGCTCGGCTGCTTAAAGGCTATCGAAGCTCTTGAAAAAGTCGTTGAGACTGTGCACGAATATGCCGGATTGCAGCACACTGCCGACGAGAGCGATTCTAGCGCCCAGGACCGTGAGGGCAGGGCAATGATGGCTTCTTCAAATGCCGAAAGCGAGACTTCTTTCTTCTCGCCTGAACTCATGGCAATCTCGGACGAAAAAATCAATTCATGGATGAATCTTCCTGAGTATGCAGACTACAAAATCTTTTTGCAGAAGGAACTTCATCACAAGCCGTACATTTTGAGCGAAAAAGAAGAGCGCATTCTTTCGCTTCAGAACGAAAGCTCGGAGACGGCTTACAAGGCTTTCTCCCTGCTCACGAATGTTGACCTTCAGTTTGAAAGCGTAAAAGTGGCTGGCGAAGAAAAACCGCTCACCCAAAGCACTTATACCGTTTACCTTCATAATCCTGACCGCGAAGTGCGAAAGCAGGCATACAAGAATTTCTACAAGGGCTTTGTCCAGCACGAAAACACAATCGCTTCCCTTTATGCAGGAAGCGTAAATCAGGACATTTTCACTGCCCGTGCCCGCGGTTACAAATCTTCTCTTGAAGCTGCCCTCTACGGAAACAAAGTTCCTGAGTCAGTTTACCGCAATCTTATCGACACGGTTCACAAAAATCTTCCGACTTTGCACAAATATTATTCTCTCCGAAAAAAAATCTTGGGTGTTCAAGAACTACGTCACTACGATGTCTATGTTCCGCTCGTAAAAAATGTCGAGTGCAAGACGACTTACGACGAAGCTGTTGAAATCTGCCGCAACGCACTCAGCCCGCTCGGAAAAGAATACACTGACATTCTCTGCGGCGGCTTAAAAGGCGGCTGGGTTGACCGTTACGAAAACAAAGGAAAGAGAAGCGGTGCTTTTTCTTCCGGGGCATACACAGGCTATCCGTACATTCTTCTCAATTACAAAGAAGATTCCATCCGCGACCTTTTCACGATGGCTCACGAGGGCGGACACTCAATGCACAGCCACTACTCAAAGACGAACAATCCGTTCATGTGCTACTCTTACACGATTTTTGAGGCTGAAGTTGCTTCAACTTTCAACGAAGAGCTTGTCTTTGAATATCTTTTGAAGAACGCAAAGAGTCCTGAGATGAAGGCTTATCTTCTTGCAATGCGCGCTGATGACATTCTTGCAACGCTTCACCGTCAGACGATGTTCGCTGAATTCGAACTCAAGGCTCACGAACTTGTCGAATCGGGTACGCCTCTTTCGGCTCAGGTCCTGCGAAAAATCTACCGCGAGCTTTTGGAGCAGTATTTCGGCCCGGAAATGGTCTTCGAGGAAGAAAGCGACATGGAAGGCCTCCGCATCCCGCACTTCTACGGCGCATTCTATGTCTACAAGTACGCAACAGGAATCTCTGCGGCTCTGGCCCTTGCAAAACGTGTCACAAATGGCGGCGAAAAAGAGCGCGAGGATTACTTCAAGTTCCTCAAGAGCGGTGGAAGCCGTTATCCGATTGAAAGCCTCAAAGTTGCGGGCGTTGACATGAGTTCAAGCGAGCCGGTTCAGAGCGCATTGGACACGTTCGCAAATCTCGTCACGGAACTGGAAAAGACTTTTTAAATTCCTCACAGAGAACGCGGAGTTCACAGAGAGAATTTAGAAATACGAAATAAACTCTCTGCGGACTCTTTAGCCCTGTGAGAAATTTAAACTTTTCCATGAAAAATGCCGAAGATTAAGATAGAATTATCTATTAGTAGTCTACGAGGATGTGGCATGAATAAATCAGAGTTTTACGCTTTTTTCAAAAAGATTCCAAAACCGGAACTTCATATTCACATTGAAGCGGTAATGAGTCGGGAAACCATAAAAAAGTTATATCTGAAAAAAAATGGCAAAAAATTCTCAGACAAAGACATGAAAAATCTTTTTGATTATTCGGATTTGAACGGGTTCATATCTGCGTTTCTTGCTGTTCAGGATATGTTTTCGTCTGTTGATGATTTTGATTTGATTTTCGATGATTTGAAAAATTATCTTGTCCGAAATGGAATCGTTCATTGCGAGGCATTTTTCGCTCCGTCTGCGTTTGTAAAAAAAGGTTTTTCATATGCTGAAATGACAAAGAATTTCGAGAAAAATCTGAAGAAAATAAAAGAAGAGACCGGAATTACGGTCTGGCTTATGGGCGATGTTTCCAGAACATTCGGACTTGAAAACGCCGAGAACAATTTCAAGATGTTCATGGAAAATCCGTTTGAAGGTTTTATTGGAATCGGATTGGGCGGCGCGGAAAGCAAGGGGCCGTCAAAAGAATTCGGTTCTGTGTTTGAGAAAGCCCATGCAAGAAATCTTCATGCCGTAGCTCATGCGGGCGAAGATGTCGGTCCTGAATCAATCTGGGATGCAATCAATATCTGCCATGCAGAACGAATCGGACATGGAATTACGGCTGCTCAGGACGAAGAGCTTATGACGTTCTTAAGAGAACACAATATTCCGCTCGAAGTTTGTCCGACAAGCAATGTCTTCACAAAAAAATATGTCGCCGCCATGCGGGAACATCCTGTCCGAACATTCTTTGACAAAAAACTTCCGGTTACAATTGCGACCGACGACCCGATTTTTTTCGGTGTCGAGCTTCTCGACGAATACTGGAATCTTCATAAGGAACTTAAATTCACAAATGAAGATATTAAAGAAATCATAATAAACGGATTCAATGCATCATTCCTCAAACCGGAAGAAAAAGAGAGTTTTATTAATCTTGTAGAACAGACCTGGAAGGAATAATTTTGGTCACCATAGCAGATTTTATAAAGATCCCTAAAACAGATTCTTATAATCATCTCAAATTTGGAATGCGATATTTTTCTTTCGTGCATTGGGCTGGATTTTTTGTGCCTGATTTCCCGGAAAATGGAATTTGCTGCGATGAAGATATGCGCTCTGACATTCAGAATTATATTTCCACAAAGACTGCTACAGCCGACGATGTTCAAAAACTTCTCTCAATAGCAATTTCCGAGGCTATTTCCGATACCGTTAAGAATCTTGATGCCATGATAGATTTTAGCTTGGCGGAAAGCTGCGGAACCCCGGACAATTTTATCGAAACAATAAAAAAGACTATCGAGAAATATTCTGATAAAGTCGAAATCCGTCCTTTTCTGAGCTTTAATATTGATGATTTTTGCAATGAAGAGCTGGATGAAGAATCTCTGGCGGCGCTTTTAAGGAATGCCGGAACTCTCATGAAATCAGGTTATTTTTCTGGATTTGATTTTTGCGGAAACATTTCAGAGGCAAGAATTGAGAAAATCAAGCCTCTTATACGAAGTTCAAGGGGTGAAAAACTCCCGGTTTCTGTTTGCTGCGATTTTATCAAGAGTTCTGAGGAGTTCCTTTCGCTCTTCGAGATCTTTAAGCCTTCCGCCGTGTGCAATTTTGACCCGGAACTTTGCGACGAAAACATCCAGTCTGTTTTGAAAAAGAAGAATGTGATTTTTGAGATCAGTCCTGAGCTTTTCCTTTCGAAGGACGGATTTTCTGCGCAAAAAGCAGCTGCCCTCAAAAAAGTTTTTGAGGGCGAGGTTGTCGTAAAACTTTGTTCTGGAAAAATCCTTTACACGAATTCTCCGATTTCAAGTTTTGCTACGGAGCTGTGCAATACGGGTGCTTTCAGCAAAGAAGAGCTGAGCGGTATCCTGTAATTTTTGATTCGAAGAATCCCACGATTTGCTTATCTCCCGCATCCGTGCGGGGCTATTTTAGATAAACCATCAATAGCATTATATCGCTATTGCGGATTCCCTAGGAATCCCACGATTTGCTTAATGTTTATTTTAGGTACACCATCAATAACATTATATCGCTGTTTCGGATTCCAGAAATCCTGCTTGCTTGGCCCAGGGTGAGCGGACGCACGGCTTCCAGTTTTGCACGGCTTTCTGAGCTGAGCGCGGGAATCTTTCCGTAGTCAAAATCTGCCGGAATGTGGAATTTTTCCATCTTGTGCATCTTTGCGACGCGCGCATCCTGCTTCTCGATGTAGTACTTGTATTTTGCGTCTTCCTGCGCGATTTCCCACACTAGCGGCGGAAAGCCCGGATTTTCAGCGTCGCTTTTCTTCAGCAGCAATTCGACCGCCTCATCAACCTGCTGGTATTTTAAATTTGTCGCATCCAGCTGGGATTTCGTCTTTATGCCGACTTTGAATGCCTTTTCTGCGAGGCGGCGGTCTGCCGTATCGTGACGGAGTTTCAGGCGGTATTCAGCTCGTGCCGTAAACATTCTGTACGGTTCTTTAGTGCCGAGGGTTACGAGGTCATCTATCAGAACGCCGATGTAAGCTTCATCTCGCCCAAGAATCATCGGTTCCCATTCAGGAATCGTATGGAAAGAAGATTTCCCGATCGATTTCTGGTGAGATTCGAGAAGTTCGTTTACCAAATTCGTTTCTTTTTCGCTGATTTCTGCAAAGTGCTCCATTTCTTCCTGAGTGAAATATGGTTTCGGCATGAAGCAGCCTTTTTCTGCGCTTGCCGGGTTTTGTCCCAATCCTGATTTTGCCATGCACAGCTCTCCGCACAGCTCCTTGTGAGCGCGCGCATACAGAGCCGCATTTATTCCTGCGACGAGTCCCTGTCCTGCGGCTTCCTCGTAGCCCGATGTTCCGTTGATCTGCCCCGCATCAAAAAGGCCGGCAACCCGCTTTGTCTCAAGGCTCGGATACAGTTGGGTCGGCTCAACATAATCATACTCGACCGCATAGCCCGGACGCGCAACGTGGCAGTTCTCAAAGCCCGGAAGGGTGCGCAAAAACGCGTCCTGGACTTCTTCCGGCAATGATGAGCTGAGTCCGTTGAGATAAATTTCGTCTGTGTACAGAGATTCGGGCTCGATGAACAGCTGATGTCTCTCGCGCTCGGCAAATCTCATCACTTTGTCTTCGATTGACGGGCAGTAACGAGGTCCGACACCGCTGATTTTTCCAGAATAGAGCGGAGAACGTCCGATGTTCTCGCGGATTATTTTATGAGTTTCTTCGTTTGTATAGACTACATGGCACGGAACCATAGGTCTGTCCACGCCTTCATCTTCGAATGAGAACGGCACGACGATATCGTCTCCTGCCTGCTCCTCAAGATTTGAGAAATCGACCGTATGCCTTAAGATACGCGGAGGAGTTCCTGTCTTGAGCCTTCCGGTAGTGAAACCAAGCCGGTTGAGGCTTTGCGTAAGTCCGAATGCGCCCTGCTCACCGATGCGTCCGCACGGAGCGTCATACTCTCCGATAAAGATGCGTCCGCCGAGGAAGGTTCCTGTCGTGAGTACGCAAGAGCGTACGGGAATAACCCTTCCGCGCTCCGTTACAACCGCGGTTATTTTCTGCCGTTTTCCTGATTTTGCTGCTTTTGAGAGCAATGTTTTTTCTGTGTGTTCGCCCGGAATCTGCCCCGACTGTGCGCTTTCTGCCGGTGGCATCGGAGTGTCGCTTTCCGTAGTAAGAATATCGACAACCGTGTCCATCAATGTGTAAAGATTTTTTGTTGTCTCAACCGTCTGGCGGGCGAGCTGTGAGTACAAGATTTTATCAGCCTGGCTTCGCGGTGCCTGAACAGCAGGTCCCCGGCTCTTGTTCAGCATTCGAAACTGAATCATTGACTTGTCGATGAGTTTTCCCATTTCTCCGCCGAGCGCGTCTATTTCGCGGACTATATTTCCCTTCGCAATGCCTCCGATGGAAGGATTGCAGCTCATTCGCGAGATGGAATCGATTGTCTGCGTAATCAGAACTGTCTTAAGTCCCATACGTGCGCTGGCAAGTGCAGCCTCAATTCCCGCATGACCGCCACCGACGACGGCTACATCATAAAAATCATAAAAACCGGACATAATGAGAAAGATTATAGTGATTTTTGATTTCTGTTGCTATAATTGATGAATGGAATCCCTTCGGCTTGTTTTGCAAAAAAAACGGATACAAATCGCCAGTCTCATTTTTTGCATTTCCCTTGCGCTGATCTCTGTCTCTTGCGACATTCAACAGGGGATGACCAATTCACTTACCTCGTTTTATAACGGTGATCCGTCTCTAGTGCGCCACTTAAAATACTCGAAGCCGGATTCAGATCTTATCGGAACCAGATTCATCGTTCCGCGTCCTGACAAATTAGGAGTCAGGGTGAACCTCTACTTTCCGAAAAACACATCATCTTCGCCGACCCCATGCGTATTCAATATACACGGCGGCTCTTTTATGGAAGGTTCCGCAGATCTTCTCGATTCCCAGAGCGCGCGGATGAGCGAACTGTGCGAAGCTTTCGTAGTGAACATCGATTACTGTTATGCTGACGACCGTCCGATCGATTATTCCGTTCAGGAAGTCACCGACACCGTCCTTTATTTTTTTCAGAATGCAGAAAAATACAATCTTGATGTTACACGCTTTTCTGTGTGCGGATATTCTGCCGGAGCTTACTATGCGGCCACGGCTGCCGTCAAATTAAGGAAAAAGGGAGTCAGGCTGTTCTCCCAGGTTTTGTGCTATGCCTACATCGGGGAAATAAGGGCTGATTTTCTTAAGATGACATCTTCCCAGCAGTCTCAGGTTGCCCCGGCACTTTTTGTCGTCTGCAGCGACGATTTCCTTTCTGAATCCTCCCTTTCCTACAAGATGATTTTGGATGCTAAAGGCGTTAAAACAAAAACCGTCCGCTATTCGAATGCCCGGCACGGATTCATCGAGGTGAACAACAACGAGTACACACTTACGTCTGCGCCGTCGAGTTTCCACCAGCGCAGCCCGAAGCAGCAGTGCTACGCCCGAGAAGCAGAAACCAAGATCGCGCTGTGGATCCGGTTCCTCAAGTAAGGCTCTCTCTGTGGCTGAGCGTTCTGTGCAAGTGACTTTTATTTTCATTTCATCTATAATCTTTTTCATTATGAAATCTGTTATCAAACGTGCGGCTGTTTTTGGAATCGCAGCTTTTTTGTTTTCAATATTTTTTACCGGATGCGCAGGAAAGCTTGGTTACAGCATCGTCCTGTGGAATAATCCAGAGCATAATCTTACCGACGGAACTGTCTGCAAAGTCTATATCAAATCAAACATCCTTCAGGTTTATGTAATCTCCCTGCCGGGTTCAAAAGAAAAAATCGAAGTTCCGCTCTGGCAGCTTACGGAACCTGCCGGAAAAGGAAAAACCGTAAAAAATCTTGCCCGCTATGCTGATTTTGAGCACACCTATGCGACCGTAAAGCTTGACGGTCTGCCGATTCGTGCCGAGCCTGTCAACACTGCAAAGCAGGTCTATCGCTTGAGGGAAGGTGAGATTATCCGCTGCCTGTATCGTGGAAACGGAGCCGCTGTCACCAACGGAAAAGGAAATATGAGCGGTGAATGGCTACGCGTCCTGACCAGCTCGGGAACGCAGGGATGGTGCTTTTCTCACAACTTGAATCTCTTTAAGTCTGTGGGCGGAGTTGAAAAGTCAGATAAAGAAGCCCTCGATTCTGCGATTTCATCCGACGAAACAAAAGACGAAATCAAGGAAATCGCGGGAAAACACTGGTATCCAGATTATTATGCGAAGATGATAAAATCTCAGAACATCGACCTGAACCTCATGACAGATGACTATGGATTCTATATCACGCTCCCTGAGTCTGATAACGAAGATGGCACAGTAACTATCAACCATCCGTCAGATTCTGACTCATGGAAATTCGACAAGGTTTCAAAGAATTCCAAGGGAAGCTATGTCTTTGAGGGTACGAAAGTCGAAATCTCATTGCGTAAAAATTCCGAGCTGAACGTTCAGTATGTCGGCAGCGACGGAAAAACAAAAGTTCTTACTTTTATCCAGCTGGAGGAAGATGTCCTAGATGTCATTCAGGATGAAATTTCCCGCCGTCAGAATGAACTGAAACGAATCGCAAGCGCAGGCCCGATCTTCAAAAGCTCGAATTACGGAACGATCAAATTCAACAACGAAAACAGCGTTACATGGAGCAATTACAAGCTCCTGCAGCCGTCGATTATTTCTTCAAGTGCGCTCGGAAGCGTCACTGTTACGCTCGATTATTTTATCGCAAAGTCGCTCAAGTCTTCTTACGACGGCGTGCTTACGATGCACTTTACCGGCATGGAGGAGGGCGTGAACTTCCTCTACAAGCTCACGGACACAGGTTTGCGACTCGAGGATGCCTCAAAAGCTCCGATAAAAGACGGAGTTGTAACTGCACGCAGCGCAAGTCCGATGGTCCTTTTCTTTGAAAAACACAAATAAATGGAAATTTTATGGCATTCGTACAATTTTCTAAAGTGTCGCTGGCATTCGGCGACCGAGATATTTTAAAAAATGTTTCTGTAAATTTACAGGCTGGAAGCAAAGCCGCACTCACCGGCGCAAACGGTACCGGAAAATCAACGCTCATCAAAGTAATGGCAGGCCTCATCCAGCCCGATGACGGAAACAGAGCCGTTTCAAAATATGCAAGAATCGCATACCTTCCTCAGAGCGGCTTAACCCATCACGGCTGCACATTGCGAGAAGAAGCCGACAAAGCATTTGAATTCGGCTACAAACTTCAGGAAGAATTAGACAAAATCGGCGACGACTTAAAAGCAGGAAACGGAAACCAAAACGCTCTCCTCGAACGCCACGATTTCATCATCAATGAAATGGAAAATTCCGGCTTCAACCGACGTCAGGCAACTGCCGAGCAGATTTTGATTGGCCTGGGATTTTCCCACGAAGATTTGGACAAAAAGTGCGAAGAATTTTCGGGCGGATGGCAGATGCGTATCGCGCTTGCAAAAAATCTCATGGTCAATCCCGATATCCTTCTTCTGGACGAACCTACAAACTACCTCGACATCGAAGCGCGCGAATGGCTCGAAAAGTTTTTGAACAATTTCTCAGGCGGATTTTTGCTCGTAAGCCACGACCGCTACTTCCTCGACCACACAATCAACGAAGTCTACGAGCTTTTCAACGGAGATTTGCACCGCTATCCGGGAAACTTCACCCACTACGAAAAAGTCCGTGAAGTCGAACTTGAAACGCTCATAAAAGAATACGAAAAACAGCAGGAAGAAATCCGGCATCTTCAGGAATTCA
>CAMVSS010000072.1 GCA_947170195.1 uncultured Treponema sp.
AAATATCTTTTGCCATTTTTTTAGACCTCTAGATAATAAAATATGGTTCTCTAAATATAGTAATTTTTTTATATTTCTTCAAGGATGGGAAAAATGCCGCGAAAAGTGCCGCCTCCTGAAAAACTATTCCCAGAGCGTGAGGTCTACGCTGCATTCCGCTTCGTTTTCTACGGAATCTTCGAGCTTTTCAAAAAAGTCCAAGCCTGTGCGCTTTTCTACCTCATCAATGCTGACCGCGTAATTGAAGAATGAGTCGTCGCATTTTTGGTTCGGAAGGATGAATCCCACTGCGGCAAGTGATTTTGAGTCTTCCTTTGACGAGCGGTCGTTTTCGTCTTCGTACAGTGGAGCGAGTATTACTTTGTAGTAATATTCAGGAACGGAGACTTTGTTTTGCCCGATTGAATCATAAGATTCAGCAGGTTTTTCAAGGATCGGACCTGATACGACGTAAACCCTGCCGAACTTCTTTGCCCAGTCACGCACTTGGGCTTCAAGATCTTTCCAGATTCCGCGGTTGAAACTTCCTTTCTGCGGACTCATGTTGCTCATGTAAAAAGTTTCGCTCATGGCGTTCTGGCTGTAAGAAAAATCTGCGGCAGGGGAGAGATGCCCTCGGTCGTAACCAGATGCTTTGTAGTCTGCGAGGGATGCCGAGCCTGTGGAAATTTTTGGATCTGGGCGGAAATCGTTTGAGCGGGATGCATTTTTTACAAGCTGGCTTTCGTCGAGACGGTACGCGCTCCATTCTGCCTGCTCGTAGCTTTCCCGGTAGCAGATCGAGTAATTTTCAAAAATCCTCAGTTCGTGGTCGGCCTTGGTGCATGATTTTGGACGCTCAAGATTTTCAGGAAGTTCGATGTATCTTGATTTTGAAACTTGATTTTTTTTAGGACTCGTTTGTGCATGTGTTTTTTCGGCCTGAATTACGGATTTGCTCTGTGCGTCTTTTTGCGGGACTTCCTGCTGTATGATTTCTGCCGTTTCATGCTTGTATTCCGGGGCAATCTTTTCTATTAATGTTGCTGAAAGTGAATCGACTTTGTTTTTGAAAGCCGGGGATTCCTTATAGAAAAAAATAAAGAGTGCTGCGGCAATCACCAGAAATGCGAGGAACTTGTTCTGTTTTTTTGAGTTTTTTCTGCGGGTATTTTTTCTTGATTTTTTACTCATGAGGGCATTTTAACGCTTTTTTTGGTGAGATGAAACCACAGATTACCGGTGATTCAACAGGAATGGTTTGCACAGAGTGTGTAAGTTATGCAAGTCAAAAGGAAGTAAATGTAAATGTGAACAAATTTATTGAAAATTTGGGATTGTACGACTTTGATGAAGTTTCACCATCTATAGCCAGAAGTACAGATTTGATTGCAATACGGGCATATACATTAAATTCAGCAGGAGAAAAAGTATATAACAATCACATTGTTGAGTATTTAGGTAATAATAAAATTGCAGAATCGCCAGGTAATGATATTGGGCTCAGATACTCTACAACAGATAGATTGTTAAAATTTTATAATACTAATGGTTATAAATACGAAATTTCATACTATCGCCCAAGGAGTTATAGAAAATGAAGAAATCTTTGATACTTTTATGTATATGCTTTGTGTTAATTAATCAGATTAATGCAGAAACAAATCAAGGTTTTATTGCAGTTGATAATGGAATTGAAATTGACGAACAGGTATATTCTTTTTTCTCTGTTTTTTTCTCTAAGCATTCAAAAAATCTACTTGAGAATGGCTCAAGAATGATTTTAAATGAAGAAAAACGGGTAGATCTTAATAATTATTATGACAGACAAGGCTATTTTGATAGTTATTTTCTATATGATAAAGCCAATTTTTATGTAGTTGAATCAATTGTATTCAACAATAAAAAGAAAAAGTATTTAGAAGATTTTTATTTAAATTTAGGAATTCTCGATGAGGAGTATTATGATGTTACATATAAAATTAAGTCCGTATATGATCAATATGGGAAGAAAATTTCAGACAATACAATAAAAGAGTTTTCTGATATTCTGATAAGTGTCGTTTATCAATGTTAGGTTCTACAACAAGCTACAACTGGGTATTAGCAGCAGATGAAGATACTCTAGTAGAAAAGCTCAAAAAAGGTGAAATTAATGTAATTAACACCGAAGACGAAAATCATTATACTGAGCGAAAAAACTAAGGACTGTTATTGCTAAACATAGCAGTTTGACCTTGGAATAAAGCTGAGCCATGAATCTTACCGCAACGGACTTGATGACGGAGAAATAGGGCAGCTGATTGAAACAGGCTCTGCCGTATTAGGACACAGTGCAATGGCACAAAGGGTTTTAGAAGACGGAATATATAAATCAATTATGTATTGCAGGCAGTACAACATTAGGCAGTGATCTTGACCAGCTTGCAAAGCTGCGGAATGGAAACCTGACTGATGAAGAAAAAACAGGAAAATTTTTGTATCCAACACGTCCACGAGATCCAATGGAGAGATACTATGAATATCATTAAGAAAGTTATCTGGATAATTTGTCTTGGATTTTCATTATCCGCTTGTTCATTATCCGCTTGTTCATTATTCACAGAGGCTTATTATAATAGTTTGTATCCTGACAATACTGTATTGCATACAGGAGAAAATTTAGCAATTTGGGATGACACCGTAGCCATTGGGAGTGTAAGTTCAGGTTCTTCGGGGGGATTCATAACTGTAGTTGAGAAGAAAGAAAAAAAATGGAAGACTGTTTTTACATACGAAGTTTCTTCTCTGTACAGAGGGCCGGTTACGCTTGATATGAATGAAAAGTATATTGTCGCTGGACTTGATGCAAAACAAGGACGTTCTGGAGTTGTGCTTGTATTAAAAAAAGTAAACGGAAAATGGAAAAAAGCGTATTACATAAAATCTCCAAAGCCTGATAAAGATGACTTGTTTGGATTTTCTATTTCATTACAAGGAAATAAGTTGCTTGTAGGAGCAAGAAACTATAACAAAACTGGCGCAGCTTTCCTATTCACATTGAACGAAAAAAAATATGTAAAAGAACATATATTTATTGAAAAAAATGAAAACAATGCCTCTTTTGGTCAGACTGTTATTATTGCAAAAGATAACTATATTATATCAGATTCTTTGTACTATTATCGATATAACAGTCAATTTAGTGACAACTATGTTTCAGCTATAAATGATGACGGCAAAGAAATCCTTAAGGCAATCTATGATGAAAATAAGAAACGTGAAGGCGCTCTTTATTTTTATGACAAAGATACTTATGAGACCGAAAAAGAAATTTTTAATGACGATTTAGAAGATGAATATTCTCACAGTTATTTAGGTGATAATGGTATAAGTGATGACAATAAAATACTTATCTCTGATAGAACATCCTTATATCTTGTTGATGAAGAAAAATTCAAGCTAAAAAAAATATGGAATGAAAATGATAAAGTTCTTTTTTCTTCACATGGTCAGCCATCACAAAATTATGGATATACCTTTTATGATGATCTTTTTATCATAAATGATGGAATCTATAAACTTGATGGCGAGTTAAAGAAATTAAATACAATAAAGCTCAAATGCAATACTGGAGAAGATGAGCATCCACTTGATGTTTATTGTATGCGTAAGGATTTATTGTTGTGTACGGACAATAACTGTGATAATTTTATTCAAATAAAAGAACAGGAATCTTTATTTTTGGAAGAAAGGAAAAGAACCGGAACGCCACAACAGAAGATTGATTTGCCAATAAATAAAGGCAGGGTTCATTTTTTGAGGCTCTTCCCAGATGGCTCATACGAGGAAGAAGCAATAATAGCCCGTCGCACAAATTCGAAAGGAAAAATCGAATTTTACGACATGTTACATGATTAAAAAAGTAGAGGAAAAACAAATGAAAAATTATATATTAATCTTAATAATATTCTGAGGAATTAATTATGATAAAAAAGATAAGCATTTTATTAACCGTCCTGTTTTTTATATCATCATGTAGCAAAAAAACTACTGATGAAGCAAAATGTTTTAGTGAATCAAACAATTCAAACTTTGCAGAAAATACACGTTACTTATGGACAAGTCAAAACGGAGAATACATCAGAAAAGAAATAGATGATGCTGATGATAAAATTTATGTTTATCCTGATGTTGAAACACGAATTATTGAAAATAAAACGCTGACCAATGGAAACATCGAAGAAATCTGGTACAAAGTTTTAACTCCAAATAATTATCCTGGCTGGTTAAAATATAATAATCAATATATCTGCAACGATAAAAACCCGAATATTGTCTACAACGAAATTCTATCAGACTATTGTGCAAAGAATAATTTTCTGATTACAGGAGATACAGAATCAGGCTATTCATTATTTATTGGAAATCCAAATTGTCTTTTTGAAATATCTTCATTAACTGGTCTTGAAAAATATGAGAATGAACTTGATAAAATTTATTCCATGTATATTTATACAAAGAACGCTTTTTATTTTGATGGAACATTATTTCCGGAATTAAGCAATCTTTATATTGTTTCTCAGCATTCTGATATAAAAAATGTTGATAAGTTAAGCTCTCTTGTACTGGAAGAATCAGAATCACCTGATTTGAATTTTTTATCGGATTGTCATGAACTACAGGATTTATTCATTTTCAGTAGCGAAGAAATAAAACTTCCTGATATGGCCAATCTGGAAAATCTTTCAACTGTATCAATACTAAGCAGCAAACAAAAAGCTTTTGATGGAATAGACACAATTCCATGCGATTTTAATTTCGTTTTTAGAGAAAAGAATGAATGTTTAGATAATTTAATTATGGAGAATGTAGATTATTCGTCTTTTTTAAAATCAAAATGTAAAGCATTTTTAATTGATTATGACTGTTATCAAAAGTATTTGAAGATTGACAAATTTGTATCGTTTATTACAAAAATGAAAGCAAATAATGATTTTATCGTAAATATTGTTGAATAGCCGTGTGCAAGTAAATGTAAAATTACTGACATTAAAAAAACGTTTTTCCCTGACCGAAAAAAACAATAACTACCAAAGAAAAACAACGCTACGCCGTGGAGCTCCTTTAGTTGCGACCTTCGGGAGCAATGAGGACTAACGACATTACTTAAGCGGTGTGTCATCTTACCGTATACGAGGCTGCGTTATAGTAAGGAAAGGGAGTGTTGAACAGTAAGGATAGGGGGCGAAGAATAAGCGTACTTCGGTGTGTGAAACGCCAGTAATAGGGGGCATACTCTAGCTAGAGTGTACGGTTAGTCTAGCTAGGCGATTTAGAAAATCTAGTTAGGAAGAGCCGGACATGTAGCTCAGGTAGAATTTTACCTGTGCTTTAAAAACAGAACTGGACGACCTTTCCAGCCGTCCATTGTTGATATATTAGCATGTTTTTGAAGATTGGTCAAAAACGTCACGCCGCTGTATTCTGTTGTTCACAGATTTTTTTCCGGTTTTTGCCGAAAAGTGATTTTCTACGGCTATATATAGGCAAGGAGAATGTTATGGCGAAGACTTTCAATATTTAATTATATAATGATAAGTCTTTTTATTTTTGTATTAAGTTGCCTTATATACTTGTTTCAAAAACACCGCAGGTACTAAAGTAATTTTTACCAGACATTAGTTGAGTTCTAACGATAAAAATACTGCGTAGCCGGGAGGCTTTTTCCACGGCGAACTTGGCTTTTCTGCTTTGATATGAGTGTGCCCCACGGATGGGGCAATCCAGCTGGTAAAACCGCGAGTTTTTGAAAAAAACTCGTCAGGGCACGGATGCCCGCGGTTCCAAGATCAGTATTTTTATAGATGCAAGTGAATTTCAAATTGTAGCCAGAGTAGAAAACGTTTTTCCCTGACTGAAAAAAGCAATAACATAACAAAGAAAAACAACGCTACGCCGTGGAGCACCTTTAGTTGCGACCATCGGGAGCAATGAGCGTCAGCGAAGTGAAATCGAGCGCGACAACGAAAGCGCTCGCGCAAGGGCGACAGTACGAAAATGCTGCGCCTTATTTTTTTCTCTTGTTAGTGATTTTATTTTGCTATAGAATGGAGAATCTTTTTTTGAGGTTCCGATATGTCAAAAGTAAAATTTCCAAAAGATTATAAGTCGTTGCTTGGTGTCCGCGAGACGGAACATGCGATCGTTATGGTAAAAGATTTTTTTCAGACTCAGCTTTCTACTGCTCTGAACCTTACCCGCGTTACGGCTCCGCTTTTTGTTGAGAGCGGTAAAGGTCTCAACGATGATTTGAACGGTGTTGAGCGTGCCGTAAAATTTCCTGCAAAGGATTTGAACGATGCCCAGCTTGAGATCGTTCATTCGCTTGCAAAATGGAAGCGCGTAAAAGTTACCGATATGAATCTGATGCCGGGTTTTGGAATTTACACCGACATGAACGCGATTCGTGCTGACGAGGAGCTTGACAACATTCATTCGCTGTACGTCGATCAGTGGGACTGGTGCGCATGTCTTGAAGAATCTGAAAGAAACGTGATGTATCTTAAGGAGACCGTAAAAAAGATTTATGACTGTCTCAAGCGCACTGAATTTTTCATCTATGACCGCTACGAGAACATCAAGCCGATTTTGCCGGAGAAAATTCAGTTCATTTATTCAGATGACCTCCAGCGAAAATATCCGGATTTGACTCCGAAAGAGCGCGAGAACAAGGTCTGCCAGGAATTCGGAGCTGTTTTCCTCATCGGAATCGGCGGAAAGCTTCCTGACGGCACTATTCATGACGGTCGCGCTCCTGACTATGACGACTGGATTTCTGAGAGCGGAGACGGTCATCGTGGTCTTAACGGAGACCTTCTCGTATGGAACCCAGTCCTGCAGGAAGCATACGAGCTTTCTTCAATGGGTATCCGAGTCAGCCCGGAGAGTCTGAAGCTCCAGCTTGAGGAGCGGGGCTGCATGGACAGGATGAAGTTTGAGTTCCACAAGAAGCTTGCCGCGGGTGAGCTGAGCTACACGATTGGCGGTGGTGTCGGCCAGAGCCGTCTGTGCATGTTCTTCCTGCGAAAGGCTCACATAGGAGAGATTCAGGTAAGCATATGGCCGGATTCGATGCGCGAGGAGTGCAAGCGTAACGGCATCAACCTGCTGTAATAAAACTTAAAGTATGTCGGAAAAATCTTTTTTGTATAAATCTTCTGAACTGGAATCTTCTCTTTCGTCCTTTTCCGAGAAGGGGATCACGGAATTTACCCTGCAGGATGAGGCGATTCTTTCTCACAAGGGAAAGCTGATTTCTTTTTTGTCGATGTTCGCAAAAAAGGCGCCTGATGTTTTTCTGACTCTGCCTGTATCGGCTTCGGTTCTCGATCAGGATGTCTGCAAATTGTGTTCCGAGCTTTATTGCACGCTTGAGATTCCTCTTGCGGGGCTTTCGAAGAACGGAACTTATCTTTTTGACAAAAAATTTTATTCCCGACGGGCGCAGATGCTCAACACTATCGGTCTTGTTTTTGGTTTCGATGTCGATTTTGCCTGCGTGCCTGGGGATTCCGTAAAAGCTTTTCGCGACCGCCTTGATTTTGCGGTTTCGCTTTATCCGAATCATCTGGATTTTCCTCAGCTTGAGAGCGATGAGAATCCTCCGAGGGCGAGCGCGACTTTTTCGACTCAGGACATAAGGGGCGTGAGGGAAACCGCTTTCGCCGCGAAGACTTTCTATTCCGACGGGCGTGCTGTGACTTGGTTCGTTTCTGTGCTTGATGCGCTTAAGATGAGCGCGACTCGCTTTTTTCAGGATTTCGCGGAATGGCAGAAGATAAACAACTGCTCGCTGGATTCGGGATGGAGCGTCGATAAGTCGAATCACAAAGAAATCGAAAAAATGCAGCTGTCTTTTTTAAAGTTCAAATTCGAAGAGAAAAAGAAGCAGGAGCTTTTTGAGGTGGTCAGCAATGTGGTGCGCCTCAACGGTGCGTTGAGCAGGTGCTATGGCGAGGGCGAGGAAAGCGAAGTCGACCTGACTTATAATCCTGACGAGCTTTTGGGCGGCGGCGCGATGGACATCCGCTCTTTCTTTGAGAATTCTTTCATGGAGAACTGCCGCGTCAAGGTCTTTATGGGCGATGACGGCGTCGACTTTCGTTACTGCTGATTTTTTATTCTTTATGATAGCCAAATAATCAGAACGCTTTTTCTGTTAGTATTCGAGTTTCAGCCTGAAAACTTTCGAGCCTCTGCTCGGCGTCCAGATTTTTCTGCGCTGCTCTGGAATTGAATCGATTGTGTCCGGGGAGAATCCGATCGTCTCAAACCAGTCCGCTGTCTGCGTCGTGAGCACGAACACGCTTTTGATCCTTATCGACTTTGCTTTTTCTATTAGGTATTCGACGATTTTTGGACCGATTCCGATGTGGGCGCAGCTTTCATCAACTGCAACCGCGGCGATCTCTGCCTGCTCGTAGCTGTAAATGTGCAGGGCGGCGCATCCTCTTACGGCTCCGTCCAGCTCGTAGATTATGTAGTCGTTGAAAGAGTTTTCCAGCTCTTTCTCTGTCCTTGGAAGCAGCATCCCTTTTTTTACGAAAGGCTGGATCAGAGAGATTAGTCCCGAGATATCGTCGCGTCTCATCGCGCGGATTTTTCCGTAGCCGGAAGAGTAAATCATTGTGCCGGAACCAAGGTCGCTGAAGATTTCGCATGGAATTGTTCCGTCCGCGCTTCCGTCCAGCACGTGGACGCGGGTGACTCCTGACTCAACGCTCTTTTTCGAGAGCTTGAGAATTGAAAGAATCAGTTTTGCCTGTGTCTTTTGTTCTTCTGTAAGATCTTTTTTGTCCAACGAGCTGTTTTCTTCGATAAAAGTGTTTAGCTCGTCGAGATTCATTGCTGGAACGCAACCTTCCGGACTCAAGCCCTGCTCGGGATTTATATAGAAAAGTTTGTCGGAAATCTCTGCTCCAGGAATCATATAGAAAAGTTTGTCGGCTTTGAGTAGAGAAGCTATTTGGGATGCGAGCTGGGAAGAAGAGATATTGTAAGGCTTTCCGTTAAGGCTCCAGCCGATGCATGGGAAAATCGGAATGAACCCGTTGTCGAGAACCGTTTGTATTGTTTTTTCGTCGATTTTGTCTATTTCGCCGGATGTCCCGTAATCTGTTCCGTCGAGCACGCCTTTGCCGCGGGAGCGAACCCAGTTTCCTATGACGGCGGTGAGGCGTTCTCCCGCAAGGCTCGTCATCACCGTGTTCGCAACGTCAAAGGCGGCGTTCTTTATGATCGGCATTGCCTCGTCGCTTGTGATCCTGCAGCCGTTTTTGATTTCCCACGGAATGTTGTTTTTTGAAAGAAGTTCGTCGATTCTTATTCTTGCTCCAGGAACGATTATTATGCGGATTCCTGCTTCGTGCAGCAACGAAATGTCGTGGAGGTGGCTCGTGAAAAGGGGCGAGTCGATGATCCTGTCGTCGAAATAGATGACTATCGTCGCATTCTTGAATTTCTTTATATATCTGATGACGTCGCGGATTCTGTTTGCTTTGTCTTGAATTTTACTTTCTTCCATAAATAAAGATTATACTGATTTGATTTTCGCAAAGTCTATGTGAAAAGCGGATTTTTTTTAAAAATATATTTTTTTTGTTGACGATTTTTGATACATTTTTATATCTTTATTAAAACTGATTTAGATTTCAGGCGCAAATAATTTTTAAGCGCAAATACTTCTTTCTAAGAAAATCTAAAAAGGCAGGAAAAGGTTTATGAAAGATAAAAAAGAAAAAGTTGAAGAGAAAAAACAGAAAAGCAACGAAGGGGAGCAGACTTCCCAGAAAGAAGAAGTTGCTTCTGAAGAAAAAACAGAACCTGCTGAGGAAACTAAGCAGGAGGAGAAAAAGCAGACTCCTGAAGAGAGAATCGCCGAGCTTGAGGCAGAGATCGAGGAGATGAAGAAACAGGCTCTCTATAAGGCTGCCGAGAACGACAATTGGCGTAAGAATATGATTAAGCAGCGCGAGGAAGCTGTTTCTTATGCGAATGAGAATCTTCTTAAGGATCTGCTCGACAGTCTCGACAACTTTGATCGAACTGTTGAGGCTGCGGATACTGCGACAGACGCAAAATCTATTGCTGACGGCGTAAAGATGATAAGCAAAGGTCTTGTGAGCCTTCTTGAGAACAAGTACAACCTTTGCGGATTCGGTGCTGTTGGCGATGAATTCAATCCTGATTTGCACGAGGCAATCGGAATGCAGCAGGGGGACGTTGAAAAAGAGCAGCTCGCCGCTGTCTATCTTAAGGGATACA
>CAMVSS010000073.1 GCA_947170195.1 uncultured Treponema sp.
CTTTATTCTGCCCTATTACAAGTCATATTAAAGGATATCCTTTTGAAATTGTATTAGATAAGCATTCAATAAATGGTTGTATTCTTAGCGACCAAATAAAAAATCTTGACTGGAAAAAAAGAAACTGTGATTTTATAGAAAAAGCAACGGATGAGGAAACCAATTCGGTTGTAGATAATATCAAATTGTTAATAGAATAATCACATAACATAGGTTCGTAGCCAAGAGCGGGTCAAAACCGTCACCGCTTAAGGTGGCATGATATAAATGTCTGGGAAAAAATATTGATGATATCAAACAAATAATCAAAGGCAATCACTCTTAACAAGTTTAAAGACCAAATTTATGCGCTTTCCATGCGTTAGGGATTGTAGCCCAGAAGTTGCCAGCTTGCTGGCAATGGAGTGCGGTTAGCACGGAAGGGCGGAAAGCCCGACCTGAGCGAAGCGAAGGGAACGCCCTGATTTTTCTCCGCGCGCTAAAAAAAAGCACCGCAAGACTGGATGCCTGCGGTGCTTTTTTGTCTGGTGTAGGCTAGTTTTTTGCTATGCAGATTTTTCCTGCTTCAACTGTTTTTGTCTCTCCGCCGAGCTTGCTTACCATAACCCAGTCGCCTACTTTTACATCAGCGAGGGTGAGTGTGTTTTCGAACGGAAGTTTTCGCTCGCCCATATTGCCGCGCTCGCCAGGCTTTTTGTTCTCAAACGCTGCTTTTCGCTCTTCTTCTGTTGGAAGCGAGTGCAATCGGGTGAACGGATTTATATGAACCTGTGTTTCTTTTCCGTCAGCATCCTTGATGGTCAGGGTGTTTTTCTCGGTCGAGATTGCGCTTACTGTTCCGAAAAGGTCTGCCCTTTCCATTCCCATGCCCATGCCGTCGTGTCTCATTCCCATGCCTTCCGGCATTTCTTCGTTCTGCTGCGGGAAATTCTGTCGGCCCTGTCCTGAAAAGCGATTGTCTTTTGCGAAAACGGCTGAAGAACCCAAGCCGAATACCAATGCCGCTACTGCTACTGTCGTGAATACTGTCTTTTTCATGTTTTGCTCCTAAAGATGGGCAACGGAAAGGATAAACCGCTGCCGCTAAGTTTGTGTCAGGCAACGCTGACGATATTGACTATAGCGGATTTCCTGTTCCGGCTCATGAAACGAAAATGAAGGAAAGATGAAAAAACTTTAATCCACACGGGCGGATTTCTGTGCTATACTCGCCATATGCACATTTTCAAAGTTTTTCCAGTTTTGATTTCTCTTTTCTTTTCGGCTGGGATTTTTCCTTTGTGCGCACAACCACGTCCGCGCCCCCCTGCTCCTCCGGGAATGAATTTTAACGGTCACCGGATGCCGCCACGGAGCGAGTTTTTTTCAGTCATCGGGCTAAAAATTGAGGAGAGCGGCGATTTTCTGATTATTTCGATTTTTTTCAATGACTCGGTGGATTCGAACTCCGTTGGGCCAGAGCATATTTTTATAAACGATGAGCCGCTTCCCCCGCAGACGGAATTTTTGTTCAACAGGAGCCGAAACATGACGCGCTTTTCTGTTCCGAGGATGGACGAATCTTTTTCCCTTATGTTTGTGGAGCTGCGCTCGTTTGACGGCAAAATCATGAATCCGACGAAGATCTCAGGTCTTGAGGCAAATTCATTCAGAAAATTCTCATGGGAGGAGCGAACATGGCAAAAATCCTCATTGTAGAAGACGACAAAGAAATCTCCCACATCACAGAGCTTGAGCTTAAGCATGAAGGATTTTCCGTGGTGACTGCCGCGGATGGTCGCGAAGGTTTTGAAAAGATTCAGGGCGAAAATCCAGACCTCGTCCTGCTCGATGTGATGCTTCCCCGGCTGAGCGGGCTTGAGATCCTGCGAAAAGTTAGGAACGAGCTTCAGAGTGATCTTCCTGTAATCCTCGTGACAGCGCGCGGCGAAACGATAGACAAAGTTGACGGCTTGAACTCAGGTGCGGACGACTACATTGCAAAGCCGTTCAAAATTGAGGAGCTCCTCGCCCGAATGAACGCCGTTCTCCGCCGCACTCAAAAGAGAGACGCGCCGGCAAAATCTGTTGTCCTCAAGAACGGTCTCATAAAAATGGTCGCCGACGAAATGAAAGTCACTTTTGACGGCACAAACACAGAGCTTTCCAAAAACGAATTCCTGCTCTTAAAATACTTCCTCGAAAACACTGGCAAAATCCTCTCCCGCGACGAAATCATCAAAACCGTCTGGGGCGAGGATTATTATATAGAAGAAAACAGCGTAGATGTCTATGTGCGCCACCTGCGGGCAAAATTCGGCGACAGTGTAATCAAAACCGTCCGCGGCATGGGATATATCATGCAGGAGTCAGTCTGATGAAATCAAAATCCGTCTCCCTTCCTCTTGCGTTACGCTTTATGCTGCTTCTCGCGCTTTCAATGCTTTTGCTTTCGGTAGTGTTTGCGGAGCTTTTGAAGGTTTCGGTCACGCACAAGCAGGATTCCGATCTTGAGAAAAGCATCGCGCTCATTTGCCGTACGGTTGAGGAGAGAGGCACGGACGAACTTGCTTTTCTGGAGCTTCCGTATTACATCACTTACGCGGTGTGGGAGCGTGACGGGCGGACGGTGCTTTCTACGAACGACAGTTTGCTTCCGCTTCTGGACTCTGATGGAAAGAGCCGCACGCACTTTGAGAAGGATTTTTTTACTGACAGTGATCTGAACATCCGCTACCGGACAAAAACTCTTGAGGCGGGCGGAAAAACGCTCGTGGTTGAATGCGCGCTTGATATTGCGAATGATTCTGCCGCCCAGATGCTTTATGCGATTCCGCGGATTGCGCTCATTTCGCTCCTTCCGATCCTTGTGCTTTCGTTCGCGCTTTCTTTTTTGATTTCCCGGAGCACGATTTTTGCTTTCAAAAAACTTCAGGCCGACTACGACCGCGAAAAAGCTTTTACAAGCAATGTGAGTCATGAGCTTAAGACGCCGATTTCGATTATCGACGGTCACGCAAATCTTCTCAAACGCTGGGGAAAGGACGACCCGGCGCAGCTTTCTGAATCCATCGACGCAATCCTGCACGAGACTGAAAACATGAATCAGATTGTGACGACTCTTCTGGACATGAGCAGGATCGAAAACGGCACGCTAAAAGTTGAGAGCAATAGATTTTTTGCGACCAACTTTTTTGCCAAGCTGAAAGATGAATTCCGCATCACCCACCCCGACTGCACGATTCTGATTTCCGACCCGGATTTTCTTGAGATTGAGACGGACGAGCAGAAACTTCATCAGATTTTTACGGTTGTTATGTCGAACAGCCTCAAATTCGCGGGCGAAAAATGCACGATCACGCTTGCCGCAAAGAAAAGCGGCTCAAAAACAGAGCTTTCGGCGTCTGACAACGGCCCGGGCTTTTCTGAGTCTGCCCTTCCGCATGTGTTCGAGAGATTCTACAAGGGTGACTCTTCTCATGACCGAAATGTTTCGGGCGCGGGGCTGGGGCTTTCAATCGCAAAGACGCTTGCTTTGGCTTTAGGGGGCGAGATCCGCGCGGAAAATACAGCTGCTGGCGGTGCGTGTGTGAAGGTTGCTCTTCATTTTTTTCCGATGTCAGTGCTATAATACCAGAATGCATTTTGTAAACGCAAAGTCAATTTTTTCGGCAAAAAACGGCATGAATCTCTATCGCGGATGTACGCACGGCTGCATTTACTGTGACTCGCGCAGTGAGTGCTATCAGTTTACCCATGCCTTTGAAGACATCGAGGTAAAACAAAATGCGCCGGAATTGCTTGCCGAAGCTCTTTACCGCAAGCGCAAAAAATGTATGATTGGAACAGGCTCCATGTGCGACCCTTATCTTCCGCTGGAAAAAGAACTCTGCCTTACACGGCGCACGCTTGAAATAATCGAAAAATATGGATTTGGCGCGGCAGTTCTCACAAAGTCTGATTTGGTTCTGCGTGATTTGGATATTCTTGAGCGCATAAACAAAAAGTCAAAGGCGGTAGTTCAGATGACACTAACGACTTTTGACGACGAACTGTGCCGCAAAATTGAACCGAAAGTCTGCCCGACAAGCCGGAGATTTGAAGTTCTGTGCGAATGCAAAAAGCGTGGGATTCCGACGGTGGTATGGTTCTGCCCTATCCTTCCTTTTATAAACGACACGGAAGAAAATGTCCGCGGAATTTTTGACATGTGCATCCGCGCAGGCGTTCACGCAATTTTATGTTTTGGAATGGGACTGACCTTAAGAAACGGCAACCGAGAATATTTTTACGCCGCTCTGGACCGTCATTTTCCAGGCATGAAGGAACACTACATAAAAACATTCGGGAACTCGTACGAAATCACAAGTCCAAACAATTCCAAATTGATGCGCATGCTTTCCGAAGGCTGCAGGTCACACCGAATCATGCTCGGAATAGAAAATGTGTTCGCATATCTGAACGAGTTCCCAGAAAAGGAAATTCAGCCGGAGCTGCCCGGGTTGTTTTGAGGTTAATTTAGGGATAAAATCGGAAAGACAACGAAACGAGACTCTGGACTATTAAAGAGAGAAATATGCCAAGAAAAGAAGATTCTTGAAACTGGGCAACATATCGGTTCTAATTACTTGCAATTATCTGTAAAAAAAGTCAGAATCCCCTCTCTGGAGTTTTACTGTGATTTGGATTTTACTTGTTTTATTGTACGGTGTTTTAAAAGGCTTACGCGAAATTGCAAAGAAAAAAGCCATGACAAAAAATTCCGTAATGGAAGTTCTTATAGCGTATACGTTTCTTTCATTTATTTTTGTACTTCCGGAGCTCCCTAAAGCCGGCGGTCTTGAATCGAAATACTATTTTTTCATTGCGATAAAATCGTTCGCAGTTTTTCTTGCATGGATCTGCAGTTTCCGCTCGTTAAAAAAGCTTCCTGTAAGTCTTTACGGAATTCTTGATTTGTCGCGGGTTCTTTTTGCAACTTCTTTCGGTGTTTTTCTTTTAGGCGAATCTTTGAATGCAATGCAGATTTCAGGTCTTTTAATCGTCTGTGCAGGACTTCTTCTTTTAAAATTCAGAATTCCGTTCGGAAAACGAAAAACTGAAGAAACCGGGGAAATTGATAAAGAATCTGATGAAAAATCAAAAACGCAGACTCTTTATGTAATTCTCGCACTTATTTCATGCCTTTTAAATGCAGTCTCTGGATTTTTAGATAAAGTTCTGATGAAAGACATTTCAAGTTCGCAGCTCCAGTTCTGGTACATGTTTTTTATGATTCTTTACTATGCGCTTTACATGTTTGCATCACACACAAAAGTCAGTCTTTCTGTCGCAAAAAACCAATGGATCTGGATTCTTGCAGTCATGTTCATAATCGGCGATAAGGCTCTTTTCATTGCAAACGGAATACCGGAAAGCCGGATTACCATAATGACTTTAATCAAGCAGAGCGGCTGCCTGATTACAATTCTCGGCGGATATTTTGTATTTAAGGAAAAGAATATTGCTTACAAACTTTTCTGTGCCTCGGTAGTGATTGCAGGAATTCTTGTAAGCATGATTCATTAACAAAAGGAGAGGGCGGAAAACGCCAGTCGCCTTACAACTGTATTTCCCGCCCTCCCCGCACGGCATCAGTGCTGACTAAAGCAACTTAGCAGATACCGCAGTATTCGTAACCTGCTTCTTCTACAGCAGCTTTAATGGCAGACTCTTCGACATCCTTTGAAGTTTCAATCGTTACAAGATTCTGTTCGTGAGAAGCGGTTGCGCTCGTAATTCCGTCAACTGCTTCAAGAGACTTTTTTACGTGCATTTCGCAGTGTCCACACATCATTCCTTTTACTGTGATTTTCATAAGTTTGTTCTCCTTGAGTGTGGTTGCATTCACTTCGACAGCCTCAGCAACCATCTCGCTTTTTATAAGATTTCCCTTTACGGGGTTTTTAACATATTTATCTTTTTTGGCAACGTAAACTTTTACAAAGTTCAACCTGAGTGCATTTGTGACTACGCAGAAACTTGAAAGGCTCATTGCGGCGGCTCCGAACATCGGGTTCAACTGCCAGCCGAAGACTTTCGTGAACACTCCTGCGGCAAGAGGGATTCCGATTACATTGTAGAAGAACGCCCAAAAGAGATTTTCGTGGATGTTTTTGAGTGTTGCGCGGCTCAGGCGGATACTGGCCGGAACGTCAGAAAGGCGGCTTTTCATCAGGACGACATCCGCCGCATCGATTGCGACATCAGTTCCGGCTCCGATTGCAATTCCTATGTCTGCTCTCGTAAGGGCAGGCGCATCGTTGATTCCGTCACCGACCATTGCAACGCGATTTCTTCGCTTTTTCTGTGAAGCACTTTCCTGATATTTTCTGATTACGCATTCTTTTCCGTCGGGGAGAACGCCTGCAATCACCTCGTCTACTCCAGCCTGCTTTCCGATTGCCTGCGCCGTCTTTTCGTTGTCGCCTGTGAGCATGACAACGCGAAGCCCCATTTCCTGAAGTTCACGCACGGCACGAGGGCTGTCTTCCTTGATTGTGTCTGCAACCGCGATGATTCCAAGAAATTTTCCGTCCAGCGCAAAGAAGAGCGGTGTCTTTCCTGATTCAGAAAGCCCGTTTGCCGTCTGTTTTACAGTATCAGAAACAGATGCTTTTGTTTCGATGAAAGAAAGGTTTCCGCCGGAAAGTTCTTTTCCGTTGAGATTTGCTTTAAGACCGTTTCCTGGCAATGCTTCAAAATCACTCACTTCGTCAGCTGAAAGTGATTTTTCTTCGCACTTCTGAACGACTGCCTTTGCAAGCGGATGTTCGCTCTTTTTTTCGAGGGAATATGCATAGCGCAGAAGTTCATCTTCGCTTGATTCACAAGGAATGATGTCCGTTACACGCGGCTCGCCTTCCGTAATTGTGCCTGTCTTGTCCAAAACAACGATGTCGATTTTTCCTGCTTCTTCGAGCGAAACTGCCGTCTTAAAGAGGATTCCGTTTTTTGCCCCCTTGCCGTTTCCGACCATGATGGCAACAGGAGTTGCAAGACCGAGTGCACAAGGGCAACTGATTACAAGAACTGCAACCGCGCGGGTCAAAGCCGTTCCGACTTCAGATCCGAGAAGTGACCATACGATGAAGGTTACAACGGCAATAGAAATTACCACCGGAACGAAAATGCCAGAAACCTTGTCAGCGATTTTTGCAATCGGAGCTTTTGTAGCCGCCGCATCGCTTACCATCTGGATGATCTGAGAAAGGGTGGTGTCTTCTCCGACTCTCGTTGCCTCGCACTTCAAGAATCCCGACTGGTTCACTGTGGCAGAAGTTACCGTGTCGCCTTTGTTTTTATCAACAGGAATGCTTTCGCCGGTAAGGGCCGATTCATTTACAGCACTCGTTCCTTCAAGAACGATTCCGTCAACAGGAATATTTTCGCCAGGGCGCACCACAAAGATGTCGCCTTTTTTTACAGTTTCAATCGGCACGGTCTTTTCGATTCCGTTTTCAAGAATCACCGCTGTTTTCGGAGCAAGCTTCATCAGTCCTTTGAGGGCGTCGGTCGTGCGTCCTTTTGATTTTGCTTCCAGAGTTTTTCCCACGGTGATGAGGGTTAGAATCATTGCCGCGGTTTCAAAATAAAACTCGTGCATGTAGCGCATTACGGCATCTTCATCGTTTGCAACCACAGCACCAGTCATCGCAAAAACCGCCCACATGCTGTATACAAATGCAGAAGCAGAACCGAGGGCAACAAGCGTGTCCATGTTCGGCGCGCGGTGCAGAAGAGACTTGAAGCCGCTCACAAAAAACTTCTGGTTTATGACCATGATGATTGCGGCAAAAATCATCTGTACGAGTCCCATCGCTACATGATTTCCGTCGAGGAAAGGCGGAAGCTTCCAGCCCCACATCATGTGCCCCATAGAGACATACATGAGCGGAAGCAGGAATATAATAGAAGAAACCAGTCGTTTTATTAAAAGCGGAGTTTCCCTGTCTTTGAGCGCATCTTCGTTTTCCGATTTGGAAGCAGATTTTGTGCCGTTTTCCGAAGACTTTACGCTTGCTCCGTAGCCCGCATTCACTACAGCTTCGATGATTTCAGATTCGCTCGCAGTCCCTTCAACTCCCATCGAGTTTGTCAAAAGGCTGACCGAGCAGGACTGAACGCCTGCGACCTTTGAGACCGCCTTTTCGACTCGCGCAGAACATGCCGCACAGCTCATTCCACTGACATTATATTGTTTCATTATTAATTTCCTTATTTGTTAGATTAGTATAACATTTTTTAGCTCTTATGATAGTGACTTAATCACATAAAATCCCAAAACTCGTCAGAAAGTTCGGAAGTTTTCCAGATTCTAGTCTTCAACTTTGACCGTACCGCGCACCATTCCCATCCAGCATGTGTACTGGAATGTGCCCGATTTTTCCGGCGTGAACTCAATCACATTCGTTCCATAGCCCATCTGATACTGAAAACCGAAGTCGCGGAAAATCATCCTGTAGTTGCATCCGTTGAGCGAGTCTTCCGACGCTTCGATTTCCCAGTGAACAGGAACGCCTTTTTTTACAGTGATTGCCGGGTACCGGTACGGATTCAGTTTGCTTTTTACAATCTGCTTTCCGTTTTCAATCACGATTTCTGAACCGCTTTTATTTGATTCAGTTTTAGCCGAATTCCAGCCGCCGAGAGCAAATCCCTGCGACACCATAGAAAGTCCCATCACCACGATGAGTACAGCACCAATTTTCATAACTGCTCCTGAATATTTTTTTCCGAGAATTGAAACGACAGAACCAAGTCCGAGCATCAGGGGAACCGTTCCCGCGCTGAAGAAAAACATGGAAAGCGCGCCCGAAACAAGACTTCCCGAAGCGAGGGCAACCACCCACATCGCCTGAAGCGGACCGCACGGCATGAATCCGTTCAAAAATCCCACGATGAATGGACCGAGATTTTTGGATTGAGCCGAAGAGATTTTTTTTGAAAGAAAAGAAGGAAGATGCGGCGTTATGTTCCTGAAGAAAGGGAAAATCCCAAGAAGCGAAATTCCCGTCAAAAGCATGAAGACGCCCGCAATCAGTTTCAGACATCCCTGCACCGAAAGCGGAACCGAAACATCCCCGCCATTTCCGCCGCCGAGGAAAAATCCGACCGAACCGAGAACAAGACCTATGAGTGTATAGGAAGCAACGCGCCCAAGATTGTACAAGAGAGAGGGAAGATAGATTTTCCGGTCAGAACGCGATGAAGAGTCAGAACGACTTACGGAAGAAAGGCTCTGCGACAGATTGATTCCGCCGCACATCGCAACGCAATGCACCGAAGTCAAAAGCCCAGTCACAAAAAGCAGGGTATAGCTCATTTTTGAAGAGGCAATTGAGCCTGGCACAAGCAGATTCATTACGCCAGTTTTTTGAAGGAAGAAAAAAAGAAGCACGATAATTCCGGCATACAAAAGCGAATCCGAAGACGAAAAACTCCCCTCCCCTTTCCGTATAACTTTGTAATCGAGCTTTTCGATTTCGGAAATAATTTCTTCGAGCGAGATTTTTGTTTCGTCGAAGTCGATTTCCGCCGTGCCTTTTTTCCAGCTCACCGCAGCGTGCAAAACGCCGTCCAGCTGCAAAAGACGATTTTCGATTTTCGTCTGGCAATTTATGCAGGTCATTCCTCCGATTCTGAGAGTGACCAAGCGATTTTTTGAAGATTCCATAGATTCTCCTAAAATAGAATGGATAAAATAAAGTTGTGTAAAATGTTTTATTTACCCATTAAACAGCTAGGTGAATTAAAAGGATACAACAATATATCGCAATATTGATATTTTAGTGATGAAAGACAGTCTGACAGAGCTTTACTCTCCTGCCCCATTTAGTTTAGCTTTAATTTTTCTGATAGCCGCTCTACCTACTAGCACAAAAACCCGATTTCTGATAGTATATTGTTCCAGTATGAAAACGATAACTTGTTTGGAAATGCTGATTCTCAAGATTAATAAATCGGTTCATGCTATTTTTATTTTGTGATTTCTAAGGCGAAATTCTTTCGGGGGTTTCGCCTTTTTTTTAGTTCAAACCGACACAAGGACAAGCCTTGTGCGGTTTAACACGCTATAAAAGGACGCTTACGCGCCTTTGAAGTCAGCTTCGAGCGGACAGCTTCGCTGCCGCTCAACCCATAAGGGAAGACTAAAATATGGTATCAAGGAGTATAAAAATATATGAAACGCGATGACATCAACAAAGTTTTGATTATCGGTTCGGGACCGATTGTGATTGGTCAGGCTT
>CAMVSS010000074.1 GCA_947170195.1 uncultured Treponema sp.
ATCCTGATGTAATAATTCTTGATATAGAAATGCCGATAATGAACGGCATTGAATTCTTGAAATGGCGAAAATCTAATCGCATCGATATTCCTGTAATTATTCTTTCCAGCATCGCAGAAAAAGGTGCTGCCGTTACCATGGAATGTCTTGAGCTTGGTGCTGCGGATTTTATCACCAAGCCGAACGGTTCTGTTTCTGCTGATATCAGTTCTGTTGCGGACCGGCTCGTCGAGCTTATTTCTTCTTACGGCGGAAGCTATGCAAAACGCCACGGAAAAAATGTTCTCGGCGGAGATTTTTACGCGAACCTCAATTCAGAGCGTGCCGTCACACGCCGCCTTACGGCAGCTCTTGGCGAAGAAAAAGCAAAAGAGTTCCTTGAGTCAGAGAAAAAGTCTGCTGACCTCAGGCCGAAGCCGTCTGATTTCATTTTCTCACAAAAGCCTCGTGAGCCGGCTGTTATAAAGCCTGTCCGTGATGGCGGTAAAATCGAAATCATTGCAATCGGAATTTCTACCGGCGGACCGAATGCGCTCAGAGATGTGTTCAAGATGCTGGATCCGCATTTGAAGCAGCCGATCCTTGTCGTTCAGCACATGCCGGCAGGTTTTACAAAGGAATTTGCAAACAGTCTCAATAAAATCTGCGCTCTCAATGTAAAAGAGGCGGAAGATGGAGATGAAATTTCCGGCGGAAACATTTACATCGCTCCTGGAAATTATCACATCGTTGTCAATGATTCAGTGCTCGGAAAAAAGACTATTCGTCTCTCTCAGGAGCCTCAGCGAAACGGCCACAGACCTTCGGCCGACGTCCTGTTTGAATCGGTCGCAAAGATATATCAGAATCGCGCTCTTGGCGTAATAATGACCGGAATGGGAAAGGATGGAGCCGTGGAGCTTGCCGAAATGCGAAAGCAGGGTGCCTGGACGCTTGGTCAGGACGAAAAAACTGCGATAGTGTACGGAATGCCGAGGGTAGCTTTCGAGCTTGGTGCCGTGCAAAAGCAGGTCAGCCTTGAAAATATGGCGGATGAGATTTCGAAACTCGCCCGCGAGCATCTTTAATCTTTAATAGAAAATCTTTGCAGGTCCTGTAGCCAGCCTACAGGACCTGTGTTATTTCTGGGAGTGAGAAGTGCAGGCTGCTTCTGCTGATGATTAAAACAAGCAGCGACGATACGGAAAATGCGGCGGCGACGCACAGAGCCATGAAGTTTTCCGTCAACTCGACCCCGTATTTTATGGATATTTCCGGTGCAAAAATGTAGCCTGCGACCGCTGACAAAATCGGAAAGAGAAGCGAAAAGACTCCCTGAATGCCGCGGCTTATTCTTGAGACTTCGATGCGCACTACGGAATTTTCCTGGACAGGAAGATTTTTTTTGTTGATAGCCATGAAAGTTTTTCCCTGTTTTGCGCACAATGAATCTTCACAGTTTATGCATGCATTTGAAATCAGCGAGACGGCTTCTATGGTCTGACCTTCGATTTTTGTTACGATGGCAAAGTCACGCATTGAAATCTCCGGAGAATGAATTTTCGCTCATCTGGATGTTCCTCATTTGAATCATGCACTGCTCATATCCGATTTTGTTTCCAAGCTCCTCGTAGGTGTCTCGCAGGTTGAAAAGCGCGTCGTAGTAATATGAGTTTATTGTCACCGCCTCCTCAAATGCCTCGCAGGCAAGTTCGAAATTGTTCGAGTTGAAATTTATGACGCCCAGGGTGTTCCAGAGATGCGCATTCTGAGGATTTTTGGAAAGTCCTTCATGGCAGTAGGCGAGGGCTTCTTCTATTGTTCCCATGTTCATGCATATGAGGGCGAGCGTTTCGATCACTTCATCGTCATCTTCGTCAATCTGATGGGCCTGCTCCAGGGCACGTTTAGCTTCGTTAAAATCTCCGCAGTCACGATAGGTGACGCAGAGATTGAACCAGAGCAGATGGTTGAATTTTTCGATTTCGATAGCTCGCTTTAAACAGGCGATGGCTTCCCCATACTGTCCGTTTGCCGCGAATTCTATTGCCTGTTTATTCAGTGTAGCTACATTCTCAACCATATTTTTCTCCGTGCTGTTGCTGTTTTTTATGTAAAATCTGGCAGTGATTGAAATCTTGCCTATGCTTTTTTCATCGAGTCAAACAGCTCGATGATGAGAGTTTTTGCGTTCGAAAGCGAATTTCCGTAAATCGACCCAAGCTCAAGGCTCTTAGAGCAGATGATCTCGTTGCCTTTTTGGGCGGCCTTCTGAACTGCGCCGCTGTCCGTGAGAATTGATATGGCTTTTTCGACCGCCGGAGAATCGATTCCCTCGTTGCGGGCTTGCTCAAACAGATTTGAAAGCTCGTTTTTATCGTTCGGATTTTCCGCGAGGTGATACAGGACGGGAAGGCTTTTTTTGCCCTCGACGATATCATCTCCGCGCTTTTTTCCCGGATTGCCCGTGGTGAGGTTTGTCACGTCATCGAGAATCTGGAAACCTGTTCCGATGTCCTCCGCAAGGAAACCCGCTTTTTCGGCTTCTTCCGGAGTTCCGCCGCCTGCCAGGATACCTGTTTTGACCGCGAGTCTGGAAAGCGTTCCCGTTTTGTTTCTGACCATGGCTGTATATTCATCTACGCTCGGAATAAGCTTTGGATTTCTGTGCCAGAATATGTCCATCGCCTGTCCGAGGTGCAGCCTGCGCAGCTCGCGAAGGAAAAGCGCGTAGAAAATGTTTTTTTCGTTTTCGGAGATATCCAGAGCGTCTATGCAGGTCGTAGCCTCAAAGTACAGCCATGAACCCGCATTGAGAGCCGTGTCCAGGCCGTATGTGATATGCGTGGCAGGCTTTCCCCGCCGCGTGTCCGCTTCGTCCTCGATGTCGTCATGGATCAGGCTTGCCGTGTGCGCGAATTCGACAAGAGGAGTGAGTTTTATGGCTTTTTCAACTGCCGAAGCGGCTTCTGTAGTTGAATATTTTTTTGCCTCGGATGCGAGCTCTGCGCACAAAACCAGAAGCAGAGGTCTCCATCGTTTTCCGCCGAGGTCAAGAAGATTTCTGCATGGGGAAATCAGATGCGTGATATGTGTGTCGGTGACGCATGGATCAAGGGTGCCGAAAGATAGTCTCTGCCAGTCCTTGTTCGTCTGCTCCGGGAGAAAAGATCTCAGTATGTTTTCTATTTTTTCTAATCTTAAAGCAAATTCTGAATTCATATAACTTATTATAATCTTATAAATGAAAAATTAAAAGAAAGCGGTTAAAATATAGGTGAAATAACTGCACAAAAACGCTAAAATCTGATTCAATTTATCCGAAAATAAGTATATGGCAAATTCGTACGAAAAACCCGATTTCTGGTCGAGAAAAGCTTTCTCAGAAGGCTATCCTGCCAGATCTGTTTACAAGCTTCAGGAAATTGACGAAAAGTTCGGCATGCTGAAAAAAAATTACAAGGTGCTGGACTTGGGTGCTGCTCCGGGAAGCTGGACAACATTCCTTTTGAGAAAAATGGAAGGAAGCGGGAAAGTCGTAAGCTGTGATCTGAATCCGCTGTCTAAGAGCGTAAAAGGTGACAACCTTGTTTTTATTCAGGGAGATTTGACTGAAAAAGAAATCGTTGAGAAAATCAGAGGCGAGGGACCGTTTGATCTCGTCGTCTGTGATGCGGCACCTCTGACTACCGGAAACCGAGTCGTTGATACTGCGCGCTCTCAATGGCTTGTTAAGATGGCAATCTGGTACGCCGAGGAAATGTTGAAAACCGGCGGAAATTTTGCCGTAAAGATTTTTCAGAACGGAGATCAGCAGGTTTTATTAAAAAAAATGAGGGAAGTTTTTACGTCGGCAAAAGGTTTTAAGCCTGTGGCTTGTCGTTCTGAAAGCTTCGAAACATATTTAATTGGTATAGGTAAAAAATAACATGAAAAAAGGGTCTTTTCGCAACTTTGTAGACGGAATTTCACTGAAGACAGCTCTTCAGTGCACGGGCGTGACTTTCGGTGTTTGTGCTCTATTGTCTTTGCCAACCGCTCGTCGGTTTCTGAGCGCGGCCAGGGAGGTCTTGAGACTCCGGGAATGCCGATTGTGACTCAGGATACGATCGACGAAATCAATGTCGCTTCTGATGCCGACGTGATTCCAGAAGAGAACTCAGTTGATCTTTCATATTTTTCTTACAGAGTGCGACCTGGCGATATGATTGGCCGTCTTGCCGATGAATTTGATGTCACGACAGACACGATCCTGAGCGTAAACAATATCCGCTCGTCAAGGCTCCTTCAGATCGGAAAATATCTGAAAATCCCGACAATGCCAGGAATCATCTATACCGTAAAAAAAGATAACGAAAAAATCGAATCGATTGCCGAAAAATTCAAGATTGACGCAGAGAAATGCGCCCTTGTAAACCACTGCACCTCGGACACAGCTCTTGCCGCAGGAACGACTCTCTTCCTGCCTGATGCTCAGCTCGACTGGGTTACGCGCCAGGAAATCAACGGGGACTTGTTCAAAAAACCGATTCACGCGCGATGGTACAAATCTTCAAGTTTCGGAGGGCGCGCAAGTCCGGTCACAGGAGTACGCTCTTATCATTCAGGCGTTGACATGGCTTGTCCTACAGGAACTCTGATTTATGCAGCTCTTCCTGGCCGCGTAGTTGACGCAGGTTTCAACTCTACATACGGAAACTACGTCATTATTGCTCATCACTCAGGCTACAAGACTCTCTACGGTCACATGAGCAAAACCGAGGTAAAAAGAGGTCAGGTCGTCACACAGAACTCTCTGATCGGAAGAGTAGGCAGCACAGGATTGAGCACCGGCCCGCATCTTCACTTTACTGTATTCAAGAACGGAAAAACCGTTAACCCTGAGAACCTTTGGGGGTAATTTTCTTGACGAAAAAGTCGAGGTTTTGTCCCATGAATACGGCGCAGTAAGCGGTCACTATGAGTCCGAACACGAGATAGAACGCCGTAATCAGGTTCTGGTTGTTTATTTTGCTTGAGAACGCTCCGAACATCAGCATAAAGACAATCATCACTATTCCGCAAACAATCCATTTTGCCATGGAAACCGGCTTTATCTGAAGTTCCGCTGTAGGACGCAGGTATTCGCCGGTATATTTTTCTGCAAGCGTAAGGTAGCGAACCTGAGTGCGGCATTTTTTGCAGGAAAGAAGATGGAGCGTGATTGCAATCGGAAGCCGCTCGTTTTTGTCCAGCATCATGAAGTCGTCCATGGTTTTTTCACATTTTTCAGTCTTCATAAAAACTCCTTAATTTTTCTTTCAGTATTTTTTTCGCACGGAAAATGTGGGATTTGATCGTATTTATCGGAAGCCCTGTAATTCTGCTGATTTCTGCGTGCGATTGCTCGTAGAAAAAATACAATTCGATGCATTGCGCCGCCGTTTCAGGAAGTTCTTTTATTGCCTCCCTGATCGACATTGCCGTAATCCGCCGAATCTCTTTTTTTTCAGGCGAGTAGTCCAGATCTTTTATCTCTTCTTCGTTTGCGAGAGGGAGATATTCTTTTCGCCTGTTCTTTGCATTTATTGCCGTCGTGTAAGCGATTGCCGTAATCCAGGTCGAGAAAGATGATTCTCCGCGGAACGTTTCAAGTTTTGTGTACACTTTGATGAAAACTTCCTGCATGAAGTCTTCCGCGTCCGTCTCATTTTTGAAAAAGCTGATTCCAATCGCATGAATTCGTCTCTTGTAGAAAGACATCAGCCGCGCAAAAGATTTCGAATCTCCTGCGAGACTTGTTTTTATTAGAGAAGCGTCGCGTCTTTCTGTAATAATCTGCTCGATGGAGCGGATTTTGTTTGCTTTCATTCTGGATCAGGCTTTGTAAAAATCTTGGGCGTAAAACGGGGCAGAAAATGTCTGGTTTGTTTTCCTTCAGTCGTTGCTGTTCTGGTGCCAGTCATTGATGCCGTAAAAAATCAGCAGGCAGACACCGATCGTGAACGGCATTAGCCCCCCGAGCATTGATGACGAAAAACCGTTGGTCGCAAGGAAGAAAAGCGAGAGCATAAGCCCGATTCCGGTGAGCAAAAGCCCGATGAGAAGAACATAGGCTTTGTAGTTGAAGTTGGATGGTTTCAGGGAACCAGATTTTATCTGCATCTTTCGCTCGGTGTGTCGCCATAGAACGGAAAGAAGAACGACTGTTCCTCCGATTGCTATTCCTGCGAGCGGAATAATGGAGATTATTATTTGTGCGGCTGTAGAATTAATCATTTTTGTCTCCTTATAAAAACTCAGCGTCTGCGCGCTATCGTGCGGCGTTGCTTCCTTAAAAGAAGTGGACACGGAATTCTTGATTTGGTTGCAGTTTAGTTTAAATATATGTAGTCATTGAAATAAATTTGTGTGATTTTCCCAAGAACAAGAAGCTCGTTTATCTGGTTTTTAAGCTCGTCTTTTATTGAAGATTCTTCTTTTTGAGTCAGCTCTTGCTTTGTGCGGCTTTGAAAGTAGCGCAAAAAGACTGATTTTATTGCCGGAAGCTTTCTGTCCAGCTCCTCGTACAGCTCCGTGTCCGACGAATCGAATTCGAGCCAGGGATGGAGAATCAGAACGCTTTTTTTGTCCTGCGAGTCAGGTTTTGTGCCGATGCGAAGCTGCCCTATCAGGTCGAAAGATGTCTTGGAATCATTTTTTTGCGAGGTCGGAAGCGGATCTATCTTTCGCAAGCCCTCGCCCGGCCGGATGTTTTTTTTGCAAAGTGCTATTGCGCTGACTGTGATTATGATGAGCGCAAGCGCCGCTGCTATGTATGTAAGTATTCGGTTAAGATTCATTTTACTTTCTCCTATAAAAACTCCGCTTTGTGTTCAAACTTACCAGTCAGACATGAACGTTTTTTTGAACCCGGAGTTTTTGTTTTCCTTGGTTTCCGCAAATTCCCCGCGCTGATTTTGCGCGTACTGGGAAAGGAGGTTTGAGAGCCGCGGATTTTTCTTAAGCTCTCCGCCCTTGATAGTTACGTGCACTCCGTCCTCAAGCCAGTTTTCTTCCAGAATGATTCCAGTTTTTCTGACTTCAGAAAGAAGGTTTGCTTTTTCGACCGGAATGACATAATCTTTTTCTTTTCCGAGCAGCTCCTCGCAGATTCTTTCTGAGAGCGTGTCAAAACCTTCCTGCGTCTTTGCGCTGATTTTTACTGAATCCGGGAAAACCGACTCAAGGTTTGTGAGAACTGCATCGTTCTGCTGCAATTTGTCGATCTTGTTCAGGACTATGATCCGCGGAGTTTTGTCAGCATGGATTTCTTCAAGGACTTTTACGACCGTCGCATACTGTGACTGCACATTCTCATCGCTCGCGTCGAGCACAAGAAGAATCAGGTCTGCTCGCTGAGCTTCCTCAAGAGTTGATTTGAATGCATTTACGAGCGAGTGCGGAAGATTCGAGATGAAACCGACCGTGTCCGTTAGCAGAATGTTTCCGCCTGTTTTTAGCTGGAGTTTTCGCGTCGTCGGGTCGAGGGTCGCAAAAAGTTTGTCCTCGACGAAAACATCAGCACCGGTGAGCGCATTCAGCAGGGAAGATTTTCCTGCGTTTGTGTAACCTGCGAGAGCGCACGACGGAACCGGAATTCTCTCTCGCTTTTTTCTCTGTGTCTCACGCTCGCTTACGACAAGGGAAAGCTCTTTTTTTACCGCGCGGATTTTCTCGCGAACTTCACGCATGTCAAGCTCGAGCTGCGTTTCTCCTGAGCCTTTCGAGCCGAAGTTTCCGCCCCGCTGACGTGCCATGTCGCCGTAGGAATGCGCCAATCGCGGCAGAGAATACTCAAGCCTTGCAAGCTGAACCTGCAGGACGGCCTCTTTTGTTCTGGCGCGCTGTGCAAAAATGCGCAATATCACTTCCTGGCGGTCAAATACCGGAAGCTTGGCGAGCTTTTCCCAGTTGCGCTGTTTGCGCGCTTCCAGTTCGAAGTCAAATATGATTACGTCGGCGTTGACCTCTTTTGCAAGCGCGGATATTTCCTGAGCCTTGCCGCTTCCCATTCCGTAAGCCGGCGTCGGTTCGAGTCGTGTTAAAATTTCTGAGCGGGCTATTTCAAGACCAAGCGTTTTTACAAGACCTTCGAGTTCCGCAATATCGTTTTTCGGTGCGCCAACGAGCAGCGCCCTGACGCTTGAGTTTTCTTCTTCCAAATCTATCATCGAAAATACTTTATAATAAAAAACAAAAAATATAAATCTTGGAAGTTAAAATGCCGAAATTTAAATGAGAAAAAATATGACTTCCGGCCAGAAAGTTACGCTCAGTCTTCTGCTTTCAATTCTTGTTTTTTCTGCATTTACGGTTATCGCTTTTTCGGGACTTTTTAATCTTGTTGAAGTGAATTTCTATCAGCCGTTCGTAGAACAGACAAAAGAAAAAAAAGCTGAGGAAATTGCAGCAGCACAAAAAGAATACTTTGCGACTCTCATGAACAGGTTCAACGTCTTTACGCTCAATGAAGCTGTGAAGACTTATGCCGACCTGCGCCCGAGCGACTCTTTTGCCCAGAACAGGGAAAAAATCCGTGCAGAGCTTTTCACATCGACCAGCGCGCTTACTGGAATCCGAATCATCGATGAGAACGGGCAGAATGTTTATTTCAGTACTTTTTCAGCAGATTCAATGCCTGCAAAGAACGGAAGCCTTGTCTATAAAAATTATCAGAACCTTGACGAACTCCCATACAGCCAGATTTCCTCGTCAGATTGGATTTCTCAGAATCTCAGCGCGGATGAAAAATGCCGGATTCTGAAAGATGGAAAGCGCGGCAGACTGATTTTTTCATTTCCTTTCTTCGGATCGGACAATGTTTTTAAGGGAACTATACTTTTTTACTGCGATGCCGGAAACCTGAACAGATTTCTCTATAATAAAAATCTGATTGACGTGAACGGATTCGGAATCCTTGTTTCTGAAACGGAAGCGTTCGGAGGATTTGTCTTCGGATTGCCTAATTACGGCAGGACAAATGCAGAGAATCAGATACTGAAAAAATGGAAGGAATCTCCTGACGAAAAATTCTGGAAGATTATTCCCGATGCGGCCGGATCTGATTTTTCGGTTGCAAAAGATGACTCTTCGGACGGTGATGAAAGCGTTCAGCCTTTCTGTGTATTTTCCAGAAAAGGCGATCGCGATGATTTCGGCTTTATCGCGCTGATTTTTAAAGAGAGCGAGATAAAACTTTCTGTTTACCTGAGAATCCTTCTTCTCGCGGTGTCTTTCGTGACTTTCTATCTGGTTGTGTTCCTCGTTCTCAGTTTCAGACATGACGACATCGTAATCATCAGGGACAGAATCAAAAAATATAAGAATGAATTTCTTGCCGAGTACAAGAAACTTGATGATTTTGAAAACGTAGAGAAGATTTCAGATTTGAAGAGCCACAAAAAGACTCTTGAAAATCAGATAAAGGCAAGCCTTGGAAAAATCGGGAAAAAACATCCCGAGGAAGTCGAGGAGCTTTTTGAAAAGGCATGGAATGAAATCCTTCTCGTGATAGGAAAAACTTCAGCTCCTCTTTTGTCCGAGAATATTGTTGTCAGCAAAAATGAGCTGAGGACAATCCTCGAGGACATCCTTGGAAGCGGCACGCTGACCGTAAAAACTGTCCCGGGAACGCAAACAGAAGCTCCTGGAATTCCTTCTCCGCGAGGTCTGGAGCACCCGGCAGAGCAAGCTGTTGCCGCTGTGTCTGAGAGCAAGTTGACTCCGCCGGAAGAAAATGCTGCAAATCAACACAACGCCGAGCGCGACGAGGTTGAGGAGATAGAAGAGGCGGAAGAAGCGGAAATTGCAGAGGAACTTTCCGCGGAAGAAGCCGAAAGCGTTGAGGATGCCGAGGAAGCTGAAACTGTTGAGGAACTTTCCGCCGAGGAAGCTGAGCCGGTTGACGATGCCGAGGAAGTGGAAGAAGCAGAAGAGCTTTCCGCAGACGCAGAAGAAGTATCCGCTGACGACGTCGAGGA
>CAMVSS010000075.1 GCA_947170195.1 uncultured Treponema sp.
GTAGAGCACGTGATTTGTAATCTCGGGGTCGTGGGTCCAAGTCCTACAAGCAGCTAAACTGGGGAGTTCGCATAGTGGCAATTGCGGCGGACTGTAAATCCGCTCCTTATAGGTTCGGGGGTTCGAGTCCCTCACTCCCCATTCTCAGAGGTCTTGATACAATCTTGTTCAAGACCTTTAATTATTTTACGGCGCTATGTGTTTTCTGTGCATGCTGAAAAACTTTGGATTCAGCGCTCCCGCTCTTGTTTTTTTATCCGAAAATTATGATTTTTTTTTCTCCGAACGTTCATGAGAATGCTGTTCTTGAGCGGCTGTATGCCTTTTTGTGGACTTGCCTTGGGATGGTATGATTTGCCTGCGGCGGGGGCGTTCTGGCGCATTGACAAGCTGTGGTTTTAAACGCAAAAATGCGTGAATAAAATAATAGAGGTTGCTGATGTTTTACGATGATGGACTGAAGTTTGAGTGTACGCGATGTTCCGACTGTTGCCGAAAAAGTCCTGGTTTTGTATATCTTTCAAAGGCTGATTTGACAAAGCTTTGTCAGTGGTTTAAACTTTCAGAAAACGAATTCATCGAGCAGTATTGCCGTTGGGTTCAATATTATGACAATACGCAGGTTTTGTGTCTCAGGGAACGCTCTAATTATGATTGCACTCTCTGGAACAAAGAAGGCGGCGGATGCATGGCTTACGGAGCCAGACCGGTGCAGTGCTCAACGTATCCGTTCTGGTCGTGGATGCTTCGCGACAAAGCGACCTGGGACGAGTGCGCCAAAGATTGTCCCGGAATGAACAAAGGCCGCGTGTGGTCGAAAGAAGAAATCGAGGCTCAGAGTAATCTTTATGATAAAATTGAGCCAATTCATAAAAATGAGTTATAATATATCTTAAGGCTGCCTTTTCAGGCATCCTTCTTTTATGATTCTTTTTATCATGGGGTTATAGTTTTGAACATCAATTTTTGGGGCGTAAGGGGATCTCTCCCGGCACCAGTAACACAGCAACAGATTCAATCGAAGATTTTTGCTGCGCTTCAACGCGTAACTCCTGATGATTTGGCGAATAATCAGACCAAGCTGAAATTTATCGAGTCGCTTCCGCTTTGGATCAGGGGGACTGTCGGCGGGAATACGCCTTGCGTCGAGATTTCGACGGACGAGGGCAAGAGCATTGTTTTTGATGCGGGAACCGGAATCCGTGTGATGGGAAAATTCGGTGAGCAGCCTTCGGACAAGCATTACAGCCTTCTTTTTTCACATTTTCATTGGGATCATATTCAGGGATTTCCTTTTTTTGACGGAATATACAATCCTGATGCGGTTTTCGATATCTATTCGCCTTTTAAGGAGATGGAAAAATATCTCGCGGATCAGATGAAGGATCCTTATTATCCGGTCAAGTACGATTCGGTATCAAAAAACATCCATTTCCACGAAATTCAAAGCGGAAAAACTTTTGAGATAGGCGATGTAAAGATCTGTTGCATCGAGATGACGCATCCAGGTTCTTCTTTCAGCTATTCAGTTTCGGAGAACGGCAAGAAATTCGTTTATGCGACCGATGTCGAGCTTTCCACGAGCGATTTTGAGCGCACTGAGGAGCGGAGAGCTGTCTTCGAGAATGCCGACGCGATGGTCATGGATGCCCAGTACACGGCGGAGGAGGCTCTGTCAAAGGCGAATTGGGGGCATTCCGCATTCTGCTACGCTGTCGACTTTGCTGTTTTTTGGAATATCAAAAATCTTTATCTGTTCCATCACGAGCCGACTTATGATGACAGGAAGCTCAGCGTCATCCTTGACGCGGCTCGCCTTTATGCGGAATACATCTCGAAAAAGCCTGTGAATATTTTTCTTGCGTGCGAAGGGGATACTATTAAATTATGATTTCTGATGATATTGACAAATGCTCAAAAAAAGATGATTTTACTTTGGAGTATCGCTTCAATGAGCGGGAGATAAAACTCCTTGCATCCATGTTCAGACGATATCAGGAGCAAGTGCCGGACGGTCTTGTTGATTTCGTCACGAAAATCGAGCGAAAAATCTATAATTCCATGTCTATCGAAGAGGCGGAAGCTTTTTATTCATGAAAAATAAACAAAAAACAAAAAAAACATCTTTCTTCACTATTGTCGTTTCGGTTCTTTTTGCCGCAATAGTCCTGTGCATGGCGTCTTTTTACTTCATGCTCTCGCCACGGTCTTTTGGACAGGATGTTTCTGTGGAAAAAATTGAGGTTCCGTCAGGGGCGGGTGTAAAATCGGTGGCATCGATGCTCGCCGAAAAAAAACTCATCCGTTCCGGGAACGCGTTTTATCTTGCCGTGCGCTGTCCTTTCGTTATCTTCAGGTTTGACAAGCCTGTCATCAAATCCGGCGTATATACGGTAAAAAGCTCAATGAGCGTAAAGGATATTATTTCTCTGCTTGATTCCGGGGAGCAGGAGTTTATCAGGACTGTGATTCCCGAGGGCCTTACCATGCGCAAAATCGCTTTTGTCCTTGAGGATTCTGGGGTCTGCCCGGCTGAGTCTTTCCTTGATTCCTGCCGCTCTGAAAGTCTTCTCGCTGAGTACGGTATTCCGGGCGAGAGCTTTGAGGGCTTTTTGTTCCCGGACACTTATTTTTTTACTCCGTCCATGAAGGCTGAGTCTGTCGTCCGCCTGATGGTGGAAAATTTCTTTGATCATGTAAAATTAATTCCGGGGTATGAGACTTCCCCTGCTGATTTTTATGAGACCCTTGTCCTGGCTTCTATTGTCGAGCGGGAGTATCAGGTTGAGTCCGAAGCTCCTCTTATCGCGAGCGTTTTCAAGAATCGCATCAAGGCTGGCGTGGGGCTTTATTCCTGCGCGACCGTTGAGTACATAATAACAGAAATCCAGCTGAGACCTCATCCCGAGGTCATAACCTACGAGGATACTCAGATAGACAGCCCTTATAATACCTACAAATGGGCGGCTCTCCCTCCGGGCCCAATTTCGAATCCCGGAAGCGTGGCTTTGAGCGCTGCCGCAAATGCTCCTGATACCGATTATTTTTATTTCGTTCTTTTGGGGGACGGCACTGGCGGACACCGTTTTTCTAGAACCCAGTCGGAGCATGAGCGGGCTATAATCAGCTACAGGACAAAAAAAGCGGCCGGATCGAAATAATGGCTACGATTTCTCAGGAATCAAAAGATGCGATCCTTTCCGCCGCGGACATGGTTTCAATTGTCGGAGAATACGTGTCCCTTGAGCAGAAGGGTAACATCTGGTGGGGATGTTGTCCGTTCCATCATGAAAAAACTCCCTCGTTTTCGGTAACTCCCGAAAAACGCCTTTATTATTGCTTCGGCTGTCATTCGGGCGGCGACATCATAAAATTTGTGATGGAGATGGAGAAGATAAAGTATCCAGAGGCTATCGAACTGCTCGCACGGAAAACTGGAATCGAGATCAAATATACCGACGGTTCCCCAGTTCCGCAAAAAAGAGATGATACGAAGGAGCAGATAATCTCCCTGTATAATCGTGTCGCAGATATGTTCCATTACGGGCTTTTGAACACCGAGTCCGGAAAATTTGCCCTTGAATACATCCTTAAGCGCGGAATCTCGATGGAGACGATCGAGAAATTCAAGATAGGCTATTCTCCTGCGGACAGAAAGTGGCTCAAGTCATTTTTAAAGTCAAAGAATTACAGCGATGAATTTCTTGCGAAAACGGGTCTCTTCAGTTCGCGCTATCCGGATTTTGCTTTTTTTTCCGACAGGCTTATGTTTCCCGTGTTCGACAAGTTCGGGCAGTGCGTCGCGTTCGGCGGCAGGTTTTTGCGCGGGGATGCCTCGAAAAGTCCGAAATATCTGAATTCCGGGGAGCTGATTCAGTATCAGAAGCGGGAGACTTTGTACGCTTACAATTTTGCCAAGCAGGCTATCAGGGAGGAGAAAAAAGTCATATTCTGCGAGGGGTATATGGACTGCATCGCCTACCATCAGTGCGGAATAAACTATGCGGTCGCTTCGTGCGGTACGGCCCTGACCGAGGATCAGGTCAAGCTTGTTAGCGGACATGCGAAGACGATCCTTCTTTCGTTTGACAGCGACGGTGCCGGACAAAATGCTACCTGGAAAGCCATTTTGATGTGCCGGAGAATGGATCTCACGGTCAAGGTCATCCGTCTGCGCGGCGGCAAAGATCCTGCTGAAATTATGCTGAATTTAGGTAAAGAAACCTTGATAAATGACGTAAACTGTGCTATATTAGATAGCGATTATCTGTTGAGTACTCTGGCGCAAAAGTATCCGGTTGATACACCGGAAGGGAAATCAAAGGCAGCTTTAGATTTTTTTCTTTATATAGACGCGCTTCAGACCGAAATTCAGAAAGAGTCTTGTCTTGAGCAACTGTCGCATGCGTTCAACATAACGCCGGAAGCTGTTAGACGGGATTTCGCTAATCGTACAGGGAATGTCAGGCCGGCTTCTGCGAGAGAGGAAGCTCGTGATGTTTCCAAGTTTCCGCAGATTAAGAAAGATGCGGAACTGAGGGCTGTGCTTGCTGTCGTTTCGGATACAAATCAGTTCAGTCTGATGAAAGATCAGCTCACTGAGGAAGATTTCGACAATAAGACGGCAAAATATCTGTTTTCTATTCTAAAGGGGTGCAGTCAAAAAGGCGAGTTGAACTTAAACGAAGTGCTCGGTCAGTGTGAAGATGAAAATGTCCAGAGGCTGATTGCTGATTCAATCGCGTTCGGGGAGTTTTCAGAAAATACCGTACAGACGGTAAACGACGGCATTCAGTTCATCAAACGCAATGGTCTTGAGAAACGGCGCAATTCAATTCTTGAGCAGATAAAAAATACGCCGCCTGTAACTCAGGAAAATCAAGTTCTTTTGACAAAACTTCTTGCTGAAAAAATGGATATTGATAAAAAATTAAACAAAAAGGATTAAAAAACATGGATCAGGAATTGGATCCTAAAGTTGTAAAACTTTTAGATTATGCGAAAGACAAGCAGATTGTTTCCTGGGATGAAATCAACGAGATCCTTGGTCAAGATTTCATCAACTCCCCAAAAATGGAAGATGTCCTTCAGCTTCTAACCCAGAACAATATCCAGGTCATGGAAGAGGATGCTCTCGATGACGAGGATGATGAAGCTGATGACGAGGATTTGCTTGACGATGATGAGGCTGATGTCGTCGAGGATGATGAGCAGCACGGTGATGATATTGACCGTGCGCGACTTGTAAACGGTGACAAAGACTCTAGTGTTGATGATCCTATCAGATTGTATCTTCGCGAAATCGGAAAAGAAAAGCTCCTTACTGCTGAGCAGGAGGTTACCTACTCAAAGCAGATGGAGGACGGCGAAAATATCATCAAGGATGTAATCAAAAAGTCCGGCATGATGATTCCGGAATTCTTCGCTATCTGTCAGAAGGCTTTTGCAAAAATTGATCCTCATGAGCCTGGAAAACCTCGAAAAGAGATCAATGAGGCTCAGGCCGAGAAAAGACGTCTGAAGAGCTGTTATGGTGAGAACCTTAAGGTCGTCAAAGAGAATATGAAGCTCTACATGAACCTCAAGAAGCAGCTTTTCGAGGTCAATCAGTCTCGGGAGATTTTTGAGAACGAGCAGCTTCAGAACCTTCGCTCAAAAATTTTGCCGGAGCTTCAGAAGATCGACATTCAGTCCGAAGAAATCGATAAATTCAGCGCAAAATTCGTGGAAGCGACTCAGAAGATCGACGAGTACTACCATAAGCAGGAAAAAAAGATGAAGGAACTCCGCATCTCAAGTCCTGCAGAGCTTCGAAGCCTTGGTCGCCGCCTCGCCATTCACTCCGAGTCGGTAAAGCTTGAGGCTGAACTTGGCATGAAGAGCGATGAGATCCGCGACGTGTATACTCAGATTCAGAAAATTGATCGAAAGCTCCGCCGCATGGAGTATGATTTCGAGAACAATGTCGACGACATCCTCAAAAAGGCCGAGGAGATCGAGTATGGACGCAAGATGCTTGAGAAGGCAAAGAACAAGCTCATCAACGCAAACCTCCGACTCGTTGTCTCTATCGCAAAGAAATACACGAACCGCGGACTTCAGTTCTTCGATTTGGTTCAGGAAGGAAATATCGGTCTTATCAAGGCTGTCGAGAAATTTGAATACCGCAAGGGATACAAGTTCTCTACATATGCTACATGGTGGATTCGTCAGGCGATCACACGCTCGATTTCCGATCAGGCTCGCACAATCCGCGTTCCTGTCCACATGATCGAGCAGATCAACAAGGTTGTGCGCGAGGGCAGACAGCTCATGCAGAAGCTCGGACGCGAGCCTACCGACGAGGAGATCGCACAGCAGCTCGGATGGCCTGTAACGCGTGTTAAGCAGGTCAAGAATGTTGCCCGCGAGCCGATTTCCCTTGAGACTCCGATCGGTGAGGAAGAGGATTCTCAGCTCGGAGATTTTATCGAGGACAAAGATGTCGAGAATCCGGCAAATCAGACTGCGTATACGCTTCTTCAGGAGCAGTTGCGTCAGGTACTTGCGACGCTGCCTCCGCGTGAGCAGGAAGTCCTCAAGATGAGATTTGGTCTTGACGATGGCTACAGCCTTACTTTGGAAGAGGTCGGACTGTATTTCAACGTCACCCGTGAGCGAATCCGTCAGATTGAGGCTAAGGCATTGCGCCGGCTCCGCCATCCTCGACGTGCGAGCGGACTCCGCGATTACATCGAGATGTAGTTTTTCATAAGGTCTGCGTAAAAATCCGTCCTGATAATCAGGGCGGTTTCTTTTTTTGCCGTAAAAATCTCTTGTCGTGTTTTTCATTATGTAGACACAATTTGAGGATTTTTATATAATTATTCGATATATAATTTTTGAGGTCATGGAACATGGAAAAGAATATCGAGGGTAAGCTTAAGGCTCTTCAGGATGTTTTAGTCAAGAAGTATGATTTGGAGAAAAAAATCGAGAAATCTCCAAAGGAACTTGATTCTCAGGACGAACTCCTTGCACGCCTTAAGAAAGAATATATTGAAAAAAATAAGTCCTACGAAGAAATAAAAACTGAGGTTGATCGCCTCAAGAAAGAGCTTGCGGAAGCTGAGGCTTCTAAAGATGCTGGTGAGAAGGCGATGGATTCCATCTCGACACACCGCGAGTATGAGGCTTTGGAAAAACAGATTTCAGAAGCAGCCGCAAAAGAAAGCTCTGTAAGAAAAGATCTCGTTCGGGAAGAAAAGAAACTTGAGGAGCTTGATGAGGTTCTCCGTTCAAATGAGTCTCTTATCAATCAGCAGGAATCTGACCTCAACAAAAGCAAGGAAAGCCTTTCAAAAGAAATCGAAGGCTATAAAAATGAGCTTGCATCTCTCAAGAAAGAAGAGGATGAGATCATTCCTGGACTTGATTCAGAAATCGTATACAAATTCCAGCGAATTATTCAGCGCAATTCGGAGGGTATCGTAGCTGTAAAGAACGGCGTTTGTACAGGATGCCAGATGATTCTTCCGGCACAGTTCGCAAACGAAGTTCGCAATGGTGATAAAATCCTTTTCTGCCCTTACTGCTCAAGAATTCTTTTCTATCAGGAAGTTGCGGAAAATGAAGTCGAGGATTACTCATCTCTCGATGAAACAGGAAGCCTTGCTGATGACTACGACGACGAGTTCGGCGATGAAAACGAAGATCTCGACGGCGAGGACATTGAAAACAATGGCGATATGGAAGACGAGAAATCTCTTTCATACGAGTAAGCTTTGTAAGGGCACATTTTTTTAGTATAGTCAAATATTCAGAAAAGATATAACCGTACTTCCTCCGCTGATGATAGCGGACGGGAGTGAGGAAAGTCCGGGCTCCACCGGAAGAAATGCCGGATAATAACCGGGCGGATTTTCGTAGTTGTTGTTTTTCAGCATAACCGAAAATCTGACAGAAAGTGCAACAGAAAATAAACCGCCTGTCTCGTGCAGGTAAGGGTGCAAAGGCGAGGTAAGAGCTCACCGCAAAAGTGGCAACATTTTTGGCACGGCAAACCTCATTTGGAGCAAAGCCAAGCAGTGACTTGATTTTTCCGGATCATAAAGTTACGGGTAGGCTGCTAAAGTTTTCTGGCAACAGAAATCTCGGATAGATGGTTATGCGTATCAGTCCTGTTTTTATGGGATTGGTGCAGGACAGAACCCGGCTTATTGTCTTTTCTGATTTTTTTTAGAGGCATGATGAAACTTAAGGGGCTGTATTCAAGAAAAATCATAAAGAGCGAACACTATTTGATCCGCAAGTTCGTCATTTTTTTCTTTTGCGTCCTGGCTGTTTCTCTTTTTTGCTTTTTCTGCTACAGATTCGTTAATTTAAAACTCCGAAAAGAAAACTCTTTGTACAATTTGCGCTCAAAGTGGCATCAGTATGATTATCAGTCAGTGTATGACATAAGTTCTGCCATGCTTTCGGAAAAACCTTACGATTGGTACGTCAGGGCATATCACGGGTATGCTTCTTTTTATCTTGCTGTTTCCCAGGGCGATGTCGTTCTGTCTCAGTCCTATCTTGATGAGGCGGTGAACAGCCTTAGGATAGCTCTTTTGGGCGCAAAACCAAAAATAATCCCTCAGATTGAATACATGCTCGGAAAATCTTATTTCTACAAGAATTTCCAGTCTTCATACTACTATTATTCGGATCTCGCGATACTCTATCTTCAGCGGGCGGTTTCGGATGGATATGAATCCGACGATATTCCTGAGCTTTTGGGCTTGTGCTATGCTTCTTTGGGCATGACGATGGAAAGCATCTCCGCTTTTTCCGAGGCTCTGCTTGTCAGGGAGTCCGATATACTTCTTCTTTCGATTGCTGAGCAGTATTATGCTTCCGCTCAGTATTCTCTTGCGCAGCAGTATCTTTACCGAATATCCCAGAATTGCCGCGATGAACAGATAATCTTAAAAAGTCATAAGCTTCTTGGAGATATGTATCTCTCGGAAGAAAAATATGAGGAAGCCGAGGTTGAATTTAACGCAATTTTGGAAAAAAATGAAAATTCTGCTGACGCATATTACGGACTTGGTGTAATATATGAAAGTCAAGGTGATTTGGTAAAGGCTCGTTCTGAATGGAGGAAGGCTTTACGAATTCAGAATAATCATACTGGCGCATTAAAAAAACTGGCTGAGTATAAATAAAGTGGGAGGATTGTTATGAGTTTCTTGGACCGTTTTTCTACCGACATTGGAATTGATCTCGGTACGTGTAACACGGTAATTTATGTTCTTGGAAAAGGTATTGTTGTTGACGAGCCTTCTGTTGTCGCCGTGGAAAAAGGTACGAAACATGTAGTGGCTGTTGGAGCCGAAGCTAAGAGAATGCTTTGGAAGACCCCTGGAAATATCGTTGCAATTCGGCCGTTGCGCGACGGTGTTATTGCTGACATCGACAGCACCGAAAAAATGATAAAATATTTCATCAGAAAGGTAATCCCAAAGCATCAGCTTTTCAAATCTGCCCGAATGAAGATAGGTATTCCTTCTTGTATCACGGAAGTAGAGCGCCGTGCTGTCAGTGAGGCTGCTCTGAAGGCCGGAGCAAAGCAAGTTGACGTTATCGAGGAATCCCTTGCCGCTGCTATCGGTGCTAAGATTCCTATCAACGAGCCTGCCGGACATATGATCTGCGATATCGGTGGTGGAACTACTGAAGTATCTGTTATCTCCCTTGGCGGCATGGTAGTTACAAAAGCTATCCGTGTCGGAGGTGATAAATTCGATGAGGCGATCCTTCGCTATGTTCTTAACAATCACAACCTTAAAATCGGTCCTCAGACTGCAGAAAAATTAAAGATTCAGATCGGAAACGCTCTCTCAGACAAAGATAAATCAATTGATAAGATGGAAATCCGTG
>CAMVSS010000076.1 GCA_947170195.1 uncultured Treponema sp.
CGTGGCAAAGCGTACGACGGTATGGGAGTCATCGTATTTTTCCCAGAACGAGAATCTGACGCTTTCCTGTAATTCTGATATTTTTGAATTTTCGAGAATCACGAACTGCTGGTTTGTCGGCGAATCGATGAAAAATTTGTAGTTTTTCTCCCTGAAAATCGCCTTCAGTTCTTCCGCACGGTCAATTGCATTCCTGCTGATTTTAAAGTAGAGGTCATCAGTAAAGAGCGCATCGAACTGAACTCCGAGCAACCTTCCTTTTGCGAGCAATGCGCCGTGTTTTTTTACGAGATGGACAAAGTGTTCCGGCATATTCTGTTTTGTGAACACTACAGCTTCTCCACAGAGCGCACCGACCTTTGTTCCGCCGATGTAGAACACGTCGCAAAGTTTCGCTATGTCGCGCAAGCTCACGTCCGTGGTTCGGGATTCCAGTCCGTATCCGAGCCGCGCACCGTCCATAAAGAGTGGAACTTTGTGCTTGTGGCAGACTTCGCTAAGCGCGGTGAGTTCCGCTTTTGAGTAGAGAGTGCCGTACTCGGTCGGATGGGAAATGTAGACGAGTCCCGGGAAGACCATGTGCTCGTGGTTCCCGTCGGCATAAAAATCAGCTATGAAGGAATCGAGTTCTTTCGCGTCCATTTTTCCGTTGTGGGAAGAAAGATTCAGAACTTTTCGCCCTGTAAATTCAATCGCTCCCGCCTCGTGAACGCTCACATGTCCGGTCTGTGCAGATACGACGCCCTCGTACGGACGGAGCATCGTATCTATAACTATCTGGTTGGTCTGCGTACCGCCTGTCAGAAAGAAAATCTGAGCATCAGGCAGTCCGCATGCCGCCGCAATCTTTTTTTTCGCGCTCTCCGTGTACTGATCCGAGCCATATCCGGAGAGCTGTTCGAAATTTGTTTCAGAAAGGCGGCGCAAGATTTCAGGATGTGCACCTTCGATGTAGTCGCTTTCAAATGAAATCATAAATATCCCTTTTTTATTTCAGTTTAGCCGCAAAGTCTTTTAGTATTGAAAGGGCTGTCTCCTTGTTTTTGACAGGATTCTTGAAAGCCGCCGTTGCTCCGAACGTTGCGTTCTTGAGTTTGCTTTCGATAACCTCGAATGTTTTTCCGACGTTATCGCTACCTGCAGATGCGAATGCGGCAACTTTTTTTCCTGCAAAGTCGATGTTTGCCAAAAGAGTGTTGAGCGGTGCTGCCGGCCGGCTTGCCCAAACCGGGGTTCCGATTACAATCTGCTCATAAGGAGAAATCGTCTCTGGAAGGGCTTTCAATTCCGGGCAGGAATTTGAAACGACATCTTTTCCGCCGTGAAAATATTTTGCCAGACCTTTCTTCGGGTATTCTTTTACAGTTTCCAGTCTGAAAAGGTCCGCGTTCAGCTCCGTCGCAAGTTCTTTCGCCAGAAAATCAACATTTCCTTCAAGCGAATAATAAATGATAAGAGTTTTTGCCATATAGTATCTCCTTATAAACTCCGCGTGAAAATACGATCTAAAATTAAGTTTAATACAATTTAATCGTATAATCTATAGGTTATCACTAAAAAGTTATCTTTTGATGATTTTTTTGCGGTTCCGGCTGATTTTTTATTTTTTCCTGCAGAAAATTGTCCGATCATTTTTTCATCGCATATATTTATTCTCCACACAATTCCGCGCTTGTGATAGAATGGTCACGAAAAAATTCTTGGAGTTATTATGAACACTTTTGAAAGTTTAAAGAAAACGCTCGCCGAGAGCCGGTCGGGTATGATCGAATTGGAGCGCGTCCTTTCGTCTATTCCGGCGATCGCTCCTGAATCGGGTGGCGACGGTGAGAGCAAAAAATGCGCCGCGCTGGAAAAATGGCTTTTGGAAGCTGGATTTTCGCGCGACCAGCTTCAGCACTTTGATGCGCCTGACAAGCGGGTTCCGTCAGGAGTTCGTCCTAATGTCGTGCTTACGATTCCGGGCAAATCTGATGATTACGCGATTTGGGTTATGGCTCACATGGACGTCGTTCCGCCGGGAGATTTGAAACTCTGGAAAAGCGATCCCTTCTGCGTTCAGTATGACGAAAAATCTGACAAGCTTATCGGACGCGGCGTTGAGGACAATCAGCAGGGATTGGTTAGCGGTGTTTTTGCCGCCCTTTCGCTTCTAAAAAACAAAGTTACGCCGTCTCACACGGTAAAACTTCTTTTTATGGCAGATGAAGAATTCGGTTCAGAATACGGAATCAAGTATCTTCTCCGCAACCATTCTGAGATTTTCAGGAACCACGACCTCATCCTGATTCCTGATGGCGGAGATGAGAAGGGCGAGACTATCGAGGTTGCCGAAAAGAACATCCTCTGGCTCCGTTTGCACACGATTGGTCAGCAGAGCCACGGCTCAATGCCTAACAAAGGAAAAAATGCGCATCTTGCGACTTGTGATCTGGCATTGCGTCTGAACGACCTTGAGAATTTCTTCAACGAGAAAGACGATCTGTTCAATCCGAATTACTCGACTTTCCAGCCGACAAAAAAAGAATCGAATGTTGAGACTGTGAACATCATTCCTGGTGATGACGTGTTCTACATGGACTGCCGAATCCTGCCGCGCTACTCGCTGGATGTTGTTCGAGCCGAGGTTGGCAAGCGCGTCGCTGAAATCGAAGCAAAATATGGTGTAAAAGTTGAGGTGAGTGAGCCGCAGGCACAGCAGTCTCCGGCAACTCCTGTCGACGCGCCTGTCGTCAAGAAACTCGCCGCCGCAATCAAAAAAGCGCACGGCATCGAAGCAAAACCGATTGGAATCGGCGGCGGCACGGTCGGTGCAGAACTCCGCTGTTGCGGCTACAATGCGGCAATCTGGTCAACCATGGACGAAGTTTGCCACCAGCCGAACGAGTATTGCTACGTTCGCAATATCATTGCCGACGCAGAAACTCTGTGCGCGCTGTTTACGGAGTAGGGCGCCTCTACAAGAATATCGTACTATCGTACTTTGAACATGATTCCCAAAACTGCCACGGTGATGAGGAGCTGGATGATCAGGAATTTAATCAATACCTGAGTCGGGCTCCAGCCGTGGTTTTTTCGCATATGGTCATGGAGAGGAAATCGGATGTTCGTAAAGATTGAGATGTGCAAAAAGCGTTTCAAGAAGACTTTTACGAGTCCCAGTCCGCCGTTCACGAAAATTAGGGAAGATGTCGCGAGAAGCATGAACGGATTTCGGCTGACCATAACGCACACGCCGATGTAAAATCCGAGCGCGCGGCTTCCGGCATCACCCATGAGGACATGGCTCGGAAACGCGTTGTGCCAGAGATAGCCCATTAGAACGCCTGCGAGAGCGAATGTCATTACCGCCCATGAAGCTCCGTCCTCGATATGCGGAACGAGCAGGTAAGCTGAAAAATCCTTGTGTCCGAGAATAAAATAGAACACGACGCCCATAGTAATCAGGGCGATGAGAACCAGCGTTGAGCTCAAACCGTCAACGCCGTCCGTGCAGTTCGTAGTGTTGATCGAAGTCCAGAGTATGATTGTTGAGATTGTTACAAAGAGCCACGGTGCGATTTTGATCGAATTTGAGAAAAATGGCAGCCAGAAATAGATGGCTTTTTCGTCATCGGTATGAATGATGTAGAAAGCCAAAAGAATTGATGCCATCATGCTGATGAAAAGATCGAGAATCGCCTTTCGGTATTCTCCCCAGCTGTTTATGCTGTGGTCGTCGAGGTAGCCGGTGAGCATCATGAGCCAGGTGAGAATGAGGATGCTCGTTTTTATCCAGTCGAGTGGAACGAAAAGCATGCTGAGAATGACGAACGTTGAGACCCAGACTACGCCTGCGCCCGTTGGTTTTCCCTTCGCAGCTTCCGCATTTATTGTAAATTCCCTTCCGCGGTCGTGAGGAAGCATGTCGTAGAACATCGGAAGTGAATATCTGACAATTAAAAAACCTGAATAAAGTGCTAGAGAAATCAGAATCGCATAAGACTGCAAAAGACGTGCAGGTCCGAAATACTGGGTCAAAACCCCGCCGAGATAATAAAGCATAGTATATTATTATATAAACATCAGTCTTTTTTGAGAAGACCGGATTTCAGGTCATCTTCCGCCCGCTTAAGGACTTCCGAATGGCGTTTTTTGCCAGTCACCGTCCTTGGCAGCTTGTCGATGATTGCGAAGTAACGCGGACGCTTGTATTTCGAAAGCATCGGACTTTTCGAGCAGAAATCAGCAAGCTCCCGTATGGTGAGGGATTTGTCCTGCGCCTCGACGTAAGCCACCACCGCCTGACCTCGTATGTCGTCGTGCACGTGTGTGACGATGCTGTCCTTGACCTTCGAGAATTCGTTGATCGCTTCCTCAATCTGAGTCGGATATATGTTCTCGCCAGAGACCACGATCATGTCATCCTTTCTTCCGCATACGGTGACAACTCCGTTTTCGTTCCACGTCCCGGCATCGCCCGTGTACATCCAGCCCTTGTAGAATTTTGCTTTCTCGGTTTTGTCGTCCTTGAAATATGAGTATGTCGTTTTTCCCGGAGATCTTATGATGATTTCGCCCTGCGTCGTCGAGTCCTTCGGAACCAGCTCGTCCGGCTCGTAGCGTTTTCCTTCCTTGATTTTTATGATTCTGACATCATCGTCCGTGCAGCTTCTTCCGACAGAGCCGGCTCCTTCCGGCAGATCGCACGGCCTTAGAAATGAGTTCCAGAATGTCTCGGTCGTGCCGTACCCGTTGAAGATGTTCGGCGTGAGGACTTTCATGAATCTTATGCAGTCAGTCTTTGTGAGCGGAGCACCCATCGTAACGATTCCGTGCAGATTCGATATGTCGTAATTCTCTTTTTCCTGTGCGCGTGCAAGCATCTCAAGATTTGCCGGAGCACCCATCATAAAAGTGATGCCGTATTCCGAAACATATTTTAGAGCGGCGTGGGGCATAAATCTTCTCATTATGATGACGGAAGCTCCTGCATAGAACGTCGGGCCGACACCACCTGAATGGCAGCCTCCCCGATGGAACCATGGCGTCATATTCAACGTGACGTCGGAATGGCTCATAGGGTAGTGCATGATTACGTCGTGCGCCGAAAGAACCTCGTTTATGTCGTTTATCGGAACTGATTTTGGAAGCGCTGTCGTGCCGCTTGTGCAAAGGCGGAGAACCTCATCATATATATGCGGCCTGATTTTTTGAACCGGATTTTCAGCAGACTGGTTCCTTATGAAATCATCGTATGCGATGTGTCCCTCTGGAAGTGGAACACCCTCGATGTTGTCCGCCATGATTAGCTTTTCAGGCTTCCATGCGCATATTTTCATTGCGTCAACAATGATTTCCGCTATGTTTGCCGTGTAAAGAATGATTTTTGGCTTGTTATGATTTATCAGAAGGGCCATTTCCCCTGACGCGAGGTTAAAATTAGCGGCTAAAAGAATCGCGCCGATTTTTCGCGGACCAATGTAAGAAAAAACGAACTCCGGGGAATTTCGCATCGCGCTCATCACTATGTCATTTTTTGAGACACCTGATTTTTTGAGGGCATTTGCGAGCTTGTTCGCTTCTTCGTTGAGATTTTTGTATGTCCAGCTCCGTTTTGTTTCGGGATCAAGAATCGCCCTGTCGCTTGAAAATCTGCTTACGTTGCGCATGAATCCGTTGAGCCATGTGTATTCGTGCTCGAACGTATCTATAAACATCGTGTCGTTGTATGTGCGTTTCATGTCTCTCTCTCTTAAAAATCCGCGAGTCTGTCGTCAGATAATGTTCGGGGCTGTTTCCGTTACGGAAGATTTTATATGAAGATATTTATACGGATGAATGTCCAGCGCATTTACATACCAGCCGCCAACATTTTGCAAGTTGATCGCATGAAGGCTTACTGAATGTGATATCGGCATTACAACGCCGTCGTCCAAAAGAACCTGCTCGGCTTTTGAAAGAAGCTTGTAGTGCTCCTCGGTTTCTGTCGTAAGTTTTGCCTGCTCCAAAAGCCCGTTGAATTTTTCATTTTTCCATTTTGTCTGGTTCAGGCTTGATCCATCTCTGAACAGCTCCAGGAATGCCAGCGGATCCGCAAAATCTCCGATCCATGAGTAGCTGAAAATATCAGCGTTCCAGCCGGAGATGCTGTCCAAATAGCGGTCATCGCTCGTCGTCTGAATTTTAAGCTCCACGCCGAGCGGTTTCCATGCTTCTTTCAGAATCTCGCATTGGTTTTTCTGCCTTTCGGATGAATTTGAAATTCCTACTGTAATTGTAATCTTTTCGTCTTTCGGGATTCCTGCTGATTTTCGTGCGTCTTCCATCATGTCGAGGGCATCTTCCAGCGACGTTTCCGTCAGCCCCTCCGCAGAAACATAACCTGCCAGCGGGTAGACGAAAGTCGAGGCTTTTACCAAAGCGTCTTTTCTCAGCTCGCTCCACGGAACGGCGGCTATGAGGGCGTTCCTGAAATCCGCATTATCCCACGGCTTGTTCTTGCAGTTGAAGAAAAGATACTCAGTTCCGAACACCGCCGATATGCGGATTGAAGTTTTGTTTATGACAGCACCGGTATCGACCATGCCTACAACCCAGTCAGTTTTACCCGTGTTGAAGTCCCATGCGTTATCAACGATGTTGTCACTAAAATTCACGATTATTTTAGGGAGCTTTACGTTCTGCTTGTCCCAGTATTTTTCATTTTTGACAAGAACCATCCTGTCCGGAGTTTTTTCCTGAAGGACGAAAGCTCCGCTAAAGGCATTTTCTTTTTCCGTGCAGACAGAAAAAGCGTGATGGCACAGAATCCTTGAAAGATGGGCCGTCGGAGCTGAGAGATGAACCACCAGAGTCCTGTTGTCCCTTACTGTTACACCGAAATCTTCCTCGCTGCCTTTTCCACTTCGCAAATCTTGCGCGCCTCTTATGCAGTCCAAAAGCGATGCGTAAGGAGCCTGAGGTGTTTTTAGCAGCCTGACCCATGCGTTCTTTACCGAATAGGCGGTGATCTGCTCGCCGTCAGAAAAAAAAGCGTTTTCCCTGATGGTGAAAGTCCAGCGTTTTTTGTCACGTGAAATCTTGAAAGATTCCGCGAGCGCAGGAACCGGCTCAAGCGTCTTCGGATCATACGAAAAAAGCCCCTCGTAAAGGCTGTCCAAAAGCTGGGCTTCGCTCGTATAAGTCGCATAGTGCGGGTCGAGGTTCCATTCATGCTTTGACATTGAAATCACGAAATCTCTCTGAACTTCGGACGGCTCGGCACTCTCCTGAGCAAAAACAGAGACCGGGCAAAATACTATGGCTGCAAAAAATATGATTGATGAAATTTTTTTTATCATTGTGTGATTCCCAGTTTGCGCATCTGAGCTTCTTCTTCGATGTATGCGCTGTACTCAACCCTGTGCTGATTTGCCTTTACGACCGAGTTTTTCAGCGTGGTCAGGTCGATTTTCAGTCCCTTTATCTTGCTCTTGTTTTCCGGGGATGCGGCAGATTTGAAATACTCGTCTAATGCATTTGAGATGGTGAGCATCCTGTTGCACTCGGAAATCTGAGATGAGACGAAATCGAAGATCTTTTCTTCAGGAAGACTTGAAATCTTTATGTAGCCCGGAGAATTTTTCTGAGCTACGGAAGCGTATCTTCTTGATTTTGTCGAAAGCTCGTTTACGAACTGCTGATAATTTATTCTTTCGTGACGCTTTGCGCCTGTCGAGGCATCGGTAAGAGTCACTGTGTAATACTGAGGTTTTTCTTCAATATTAAATGCCTTTCTGATCGCTTTTCTCAGCTTGTCGAAGAATGAATTGTGCTCGCTCTCAAGCACGTCGTGGTTCTCCTTGACTTTCTGAATAATCTGAACCAGCTGCGGCGGCATAGCTCCGAGAACCTGGACGGCATCCATCAGGAAAATCTTTGTGTCTACCTTGGTTTCCTTCTGCTTGCTCTCATGCTTTTCGATGTTGAGCTTGCCGAGAATTTCTTTCTGCATGGCTTCCTTGTTCGGGCCTAAATCTTCCTGCGCGATTTCCTCAATCAGCTCATTGTAGAACGGAACTTTTCCCATTCCGGCTGCAAAATTCTTCCTGATCTGCTGGATTTCAGCTCCGATAGATTCCTTTGCCTTTGCAGAATCGAAATGCGGGCTTGCGATTACGTTTTTGCGCACCTGTCCCTTGTACATTTCCCGCTGGAACTCGCTGAATGTTTTCAAAGTTGAAAGAATCTCTACGACAGCCTTGGAAGCTTTTGACAGACTGTCGTTGACCATGCTCGCCGTGAGCGCATCGCTGTTCTGCCTTGCGTCAAAGATGATCGTTGCCAGAACGCGCGTGTTGATTTTATTGCTGTTGATTGAAAATGAATTCCACTGAATAGAATTAGTGAGATCAACCAATTTTTTTATGTTTTGGATAGTCAGGTGAGATACGGAGAATTTGTAATAATTGCACAGGAAGTCCAGGGTGCTCTCATAATCAGAAAACCTCTGTCCCATAAAGACAGAACGCTCGCTTTCGATAAACTGAGAGTTGTCAGGAGTTGTGATGTCAGAAATCTTTTTGTCAAGTTTGTATGGATCCGGCGTAATAACAGCTTTTTTGACCGCAAAATCAAAAAGCGTCCTTACGCATGTATGCAGCATTCGGAATTCGTCCAGCAGGCGTGGAAGTTCTTCCGAGTCATACCATTGAGATTTTTCATCCAAAGCTTTTATTAATGTTTCTGTAAAGTTATTATTTTCCATATCTTCTTTATATTTCGGCAGAATTTCAGGATTTTATGAATAAAATGTTTTTTCCGTTGGCATGGGAGCAGGCGGACGAAGCTTTTCTGCGCCCGAGATTTGTTGTCTTGCCTCCAGCATTTTTTCAACATTATTGAAACTTATCCATTTAATCATTATCCTATTAAGACATTTTCCGAACGAAAATTACAGGACGTGATTTCCGTTCGTACGAGAATTTTCTTCGGAAATTCTCTCTTATTTTTTCCCTTGCATTCGCTAGTGTTACGGCGTACAGGGGATATTTACAGAAGGTACAATTATGGCAGTTGATGAAAAACTTCAGATTGTGCGTCACTCTTGCGCACATGTTATGGCAGAAGCCATCAAACATTTGTTTCCGGGAACCAAGATTGCAATCGGCCCGGCTATCGACAACGGATTTTATTATGACTTTGATTTTTCCACCGCCACTACCAAATTGACCGAAGACGATTTCCCGGCAGTCGAAAAGGAAATGCGCAAAATTCTCGCTACAGGTGCAGAATTTGTCCGTAAAGAAGTCTCAAAAGAAGAAGCACTCAAACTTTTCGCTGACGAGCCTTACAAAATCGAACTTATCAAAGATTTGCCGGAAGGCGAAACAATCTCAACATACGAGCAGGACGGATACCTCGACCTTTGCCGCGGTCCTCACGTTGCAACAACAAAAGAAATCAACGGACAGGCGTTCAAACTCGACAAAATCGCAGGTGCTTACTGGCGCGGGGATTCAAACCGCCCTATGCTCACACGAGTTTACGCACTCTGCTTTGCAAAGCCGAACG
>CAMVSS010000077.1 GCA_947170195.1 uncultured Treponema sp.
AATGCATCGATGTCGCAAAAGACGAACAGCGGAAAAATGTCCGCCCGGCTTATAAAGGCGAATTCGATACGAGCGGCTACGACACGGTTTACATCGGCTGGCCTGTGTGGTGGGGTGATTTACCGATGGTGCTCTACACTTTTCTTGAATCGCATGATTTGAATGGCAAAACTATCGTTCCTTTTACAACCCATGAAGGAAGCGGACTTGCAAATGCCGCCAGCGCAATGAAAAAGCTCTACCCGAAGTCCGATGTGAAAAGAGGACTTGCAGTTTATGGCCATGTGGCACAGAACGAGCGCGCAAAAGCCGAAAAGAGCGTGGACGAGTGGCTTAAAAAAGCTGGGGAATGAATTGAAATAAAATTGATTTTCAAAGAGCAGCCCATGACTGGAAAACATCGATTCTGAATGATTATCGACTCATTCATGACAGTTCTTTCTATTATATTGATGGGCGGCACAATGCTCTTTTCTGATGAAAGGGGGCACCAGATTCTGGGAATTGTTCTGCTCGTCCTTTGGATATGTCACACGACACTGAACCGCCGCTGGTTTTCCTCGCTCTTTAAGGGAAAGTTTTCGCCTTACCGCGTCTTGCAGATTGTGGTGAACTTCGGCTTCGCTCTGCAAGCGGGGTGGTCGGCGTGTTCTTTGGCGGATGCTTCTTGAGCTTGTGTGCGTTTACGGCGTGTATGCGTTCATCGTGCGCGGCGTGTGGAAGTTACATGTTCCTGCTGATCCTGTAGAAATGGAAATCAAAGGCAAAAGTGTTATGAAAACTTACTTCCTGGATTGAATTAATTTTTCATATTGCCAGATTGTTATATTGACCGAAGAAAAACTTTTATGATAAAATATCTTTTATCTGACGGGCCATTAGCTCAGCGGTTAGAGCAGAGGACTCATAATCCTTTGGTCCTTGGTTCAAATCCAAGATGGCCCAATATTTTCGCAACGAAGTGAGAAAATATACATAAATCACTCCGATAGGCCAAACGAGCGAAGCGCTGTATGGATATGCGCACAAGCGCAAACGTCAATAATTTCCATTAATCCAAACGAGCGAAGCGCTGTATGGCCCAATTGTAAAAGCTTGCACTCGGCAAAGGTTGCAAGCCTTTTTTATTTTAAATCGGAATCCTGCCAGCAGAATACATCTTGGATTTGATAAGTGAGCGAAGCGTGCCTTGACCAAGCGTATTACAGATCCCACCATTGGGCTGCGCTTTCGTCTGCGAGCTGCAGCAGCAGGACCAGCGGATTCTGCAAAAAGTTTGAATAGTTGTATGTTTCCATCGGACTGAGGTCGCTGAAGCCCATGTGTCGGCTGATAGCCTCAAGCACCGTCCTGTTCTTGGTGTATCGCGGAAAGATTTCCAGCAGAAGGAGCACGCTTTCATTTCCGTGTCCAAGATTTCGTTGTTCCGACCTCACTTTATAGAAGGTCTCATAAGTCCAGTTTCCGTTAAAATCTTTTACGCGCTTTGAATCTGTCTGGTAGCTGCCAGCCTTGCAAAAGTCGTGCGCGATTGCAGAAATCAGTATGTCCTGTGATGTGTAAGAAAATTTACCGGCAAGTTTTGAGTTCGCGAAGTTTTTTGCCATCACCACTGCGTACTCCAGTGCCTGTTTTGCGACCAAAAGCGAATGTGCCGCAAGTCCGCCCTTTTTGTTTCCGTGATAGCGTGCGCTCGCCGGGCTTGACCAGAATTCGTGAGTGTCCATCCAAGCTCGGAGGGCATCGGTTTCTCCATCGCTGAATTCGCTGGAGAGCATTTCCATTGTGGTGATTTTTACCAGCTCCTGATTGAAAGTGCCGTCGCTGGCTATAGGTTTGTTTTTTTCGAAGATTGAGAGGAGGGCAGACACGCTCTCCTCAAGTGATTTTATTTCGGTCTCGTTCATGGCGGCATTATATCCGTTTTTCAAAGGTTTGAAAATGAACGAGACATTTTTTTTGTCGCGATATTTTTTTCGCAAGGAATTTTATTTATTGATGCCTGTTTTTTCCTTCTGTACAGAATTGATTTCCTCGCTGCATTTGATTCCATATTTTTCTGCAATGTAATCCTTTACAGACGAACGGATATCAGCCATGTCTTTTGTGATCGGGACGTATGCGTCTGAACGAAGCTCGTAGTTTCCGCTCTCGAATGCGCACAGTTCGTCCGTGTTGTTGAGGATGATTGTGCCTGCATCCATGTAAATTCTCATGGTTGATGATTTTTCTCCGTTCAGCTCGACGTATGAGAATTCAATCTGTTCTGCGGCTGATTTTTCAAAGCGTGAATAGACGATCGTTTCTGTTTTGTCGGTATTTGTTGCTATGATGAAAGATTTTGAGATATACCTTCCGATTTTTACGGTATCTTTTGATGAACGCACATCGCAGATAACGTTCAGTCCCCAGTTTTCGATGGCGGCATCAGCCTTTTTGTCGTTCTGAAGAGTGCGCGAAGTGAGTTTCATAGTGCGCGGTTCTTTCGGTGTTGAAGCGCAGCTTGAGAGAAGTGTGGTTGCGAGAATCGCAACGGTGCAAGAGATAAGCAAAGTAATTTTTTTCATTTTTTTTCTATTCCTTTATAAATGTAATGAAGTTGATTCCCAAGATTGGGAATGGAATAATGTATTACCAAAAATAACTTTGTTTTTCAATATAAAATCGAACAAATGCGTCCAGAGTTTTTGAAAATCTCTAAAAAAAAACTCTGTATCTCTAAAATCTCTTCCAAAAGGGCAAAAAAAACTGCCCCGAATGAATTGAAGAGTACTTCTCATTCAGGGCAGCTCTCAGAATTATTTCAGGAAACTACAGCGCGGCAAGCGTCTTTTCGATTCGTGCGAGCGCGCGGTCTTTTCCGAGTACAAGAATTGATCCGATGAGCGGCGGAGAAACGCGGCTTCCTGTAACTGCCATTCTGATTGGCATCATGAAGTCACCGAGCTTGATTCCAAGCTCTTCCGATTTTGCTTTTGCGAAGCTTTCCGCACCGTCGTGGTCTGTCTCGAATGCCTTTACTACGAACTCTTTTGCAATCTCAAGAACCTGTTTTGTCTTCTCAAGGTCGAGTCGTTTAGGCACAATCTGATCTGCAGGAGGAACTGCCGGTTCCGTGAACATGAAGTGAACCATTTCCGCAGCTTCTGTGAGGAATTTGAGTCGCTCCTGAATCAGCGGCATGAGTCCGAGCAATGTCTTTTTTACGTCCTCGCTCGTCATGTTCATAGATTTGTCTACGCAGTATGGTTCGCCGTCCTCGCCGAGTGCTACGCCTGAGAATTCCGGGCCTACGTTCGGTTTTGGCTGAGGATTTTCAGGGTTGATTTCGAGAGTGGCGTCTCCAGTACCCGTGATGAACGGCAATGTCCATTTGTAAAGCTCTTCCGAGCTGAGCTGGCGGATATAGTTTCCGTTGTAGTATTCGAGTTTCTTGTAATCAAATACGGCCGGAGCCTTGTTCAAGTGCTCGAGTTTGAAAGCCTTTGCAAGCTCGTCGAGAGTGTAGAATTCTTTTCCTTCCTCGTATGAGCATCCGAGCATTGCTACGTAGTTTACGATTGCTTTAGGCAGATAGCCTCGCGCGCGGAACTCGTTGAGAGATGTTGATCCGTGTCGCTTTGAGAGTTTTTTTCCGTCCGAGCCGTTTACCATCGGAAGGTGGCAGAATTCCGGGTGCTCCCATCCGAAAGATTTGTACATCTGGACGTGGAGCGGAGTTGAAGGAATCCACTCCTGTGCGCGCATGACGTGTGTAATTTTCATCATGTGGTCGTCGACGATGTTGGCCAGGTGGTAGGTCGGGAATCCGTCTGATTTGAGCAGAACAGGATCCGGAGAAATGTCGGCGTTCTTCCATACGATATCGCCAAGAATGTGGTCATGGAATTTTGTCTCGCCCTCAAGAGGTACCTTGAGTCGGATTACGTACGGTTTTCCTGCGTCGAGGTTTGCCTTTACTTCCTCCGGTGTGAGGTGACGGCAGTTTCGGTCATAGCCCGGAGCCATCTTGTTTTCTGTCTGAATTTTTCGGATTCGCTCAAGGCGCTCTGCGTCACAGAAGCAGTAGTATGCCTCGCCGTTCTCGATGAGCTTGTTTGCGTATTCTTTGTACAGCTCGAATCTCTCTGACTGAACGTACGGGCCATATTCGCCGCCTTTTTCGCCGCCCTCATCCCATTCGATGCCGAGCCAGCTCATTGTGTCATAAAGGTTCTGAACGTATTTTTCGTCGTATCGTGTACGGTCAGTGTCCTCAAGTCGGAGGATGAATTTTCCGCCCATAGAGCGTGCGTAGAGATAGTTGAAAAGCGCAGTTCTTACGCCACCGATATGCTGCATTCCTGTTGGTGACGGTGCATATCGAACGCGTACTTCTTTGATATTTTCCATTTGATTTCCTCGAAAAAAAATGATGCTTACGGAGTCGTGTCCAGCTCCTAAAAATTTTTCCCCTCTATTTTAATGAAAAAGACAGCTGTTTTCAATCAGCGTTAGTTCCGCGATAAAATTGCGTCTTTCCGGTCGTTTGCGGAAATCTTCGTGATTTTGTATAATTCCGGGGACTTCGAGAAACTCGCTTCGGTGATTTTCTGAGGTTTCATTCCGTGGAAAAATTAGGAGGCTTGAGGAACTTATGGAAAAATTTGAGGGTGTGCTTGTTTTCGATGCCAACTTTGGACGTTTCGCAATTGCAAAAGAGGACGACGGAGATCCGATTGTTCCGATCGAATTTTCTGATTCTTTTGAAGTCAAAGTGAATGGAGAATGGGTTGAGACAGGCTTTGAAATCCGCAAGGATGATGAAGGAAATCTGATTTTTAAATTGAAGAACACGGATTTTTCAGGAACAATCGACGGTCTCGATGTCCGAAAATAGAGAGATGATGGAACAAACAATCCGTTATTTATAGAAGAAACATAGCAGAAAACAGTTTTTCCGGCTGGTTAAAGGGAAAATCGAAAAAAAAGCCATGCGCAGCCCAAAATTCCGCGCATGGCTTTTTGTTTATAAAAGGTTTTGAAGTGCTTTTATTGTCCCAGCATTACCCGGTCATTCAAATCGCCCTGTGCGGCGAATTTTGCAAGAAGATCCTCAACCTTGAGGTTCTTTTTTTCTTCTCCGCGCACGTCGTAGATGATTCTGCCTTTCATCATCATTATGAGACGGTTTCCAAAGCGGATGGCGTCCCTCATGTTGTGTGTTACCATAAAGGCCGAAAGGTTGTCCTGCTTGATGAAGCGTTCCGTAAGCTCAAGAACTTTTGCCGCAGTCTTCGGGTCGAGGGCTGCCGTGTGCTCGTCGAGAAGCAAAAGGTCAGGTTTTTTGAGAGTCGCCATCAGCAATGTGAGGGCCTGTCGCTGACCGCCGGAAAGCAATCCGACTTTTGCGTTCATTCGCGTGTCGAGTCCGAGGTCGAGGAGGGCAAGCTTTTTTCGGTAAATCTCGCGTTCTTCCTTTTTGATTCCCCATGCGAGCGTACGTCTGTTTCCGCGTCGGAGAGCCATGGCAAGATTTTCTTCGATTTCCATGTTTGCGGCCGTACCCATCATCGGATCCTGAAAAACGCGTCCCAGGAATTTTGCCCTTTTGTATTCTTTCATGTCGGTTACGTCTTTGCCGTCAAGAATGATTGAGCCTGTGTCGCATGAATGAACTCCGGCGATGAGGTTGAGCAATGTCGATTTTCCAGCTCCGTTTCCGCCGATTACCGTAACGAAGTCACCGTCCTCGAGCGTAAGGTTTATGTCGAGCAGAGCTTTTTTTTCTGTAATCTGACCGGGATTAAAAGTTTTTGATACGTGTTTTATTTCGAGCATTTTAATTTGCCTCCGGTCGTTCTTTTCGTTTTTGAGGAATGTTTGCTTTAAGAACTGGGATTGAGAGTGCGATAACTACTATTACCGCCGTGAGCAGCTTGAGGTCTGAAGATTTTAGACCGAGCTGAAGAACCACTGCTATGATGATTCGGTATACGATTGAACCGAAGATTACCGAAGTGAGCAAGAACCAGAACGGAAGCTTTTTTATGAGACCGCTGAAGATGCATTCTCCCAAGATGATTGAGGCCAAGCCCACGACGATTGTACCTGTTCCCATTCCGACGTCGCCATATCCCTGGCTCTGCGCAACGAGCGCGCCTGACATTGCGATAAGTCCGTTTGAAATCTGAAGTCCGATAACCTTCATCTTGTTTGTGCTGACTCCCATAGCGCGAACCATGTGCGGATTGTTTCCTGTGGCGCGGAGGCAGGAACCTATCTCAGTTCCGCAGTACCAGTACAAAAGGGAAACGAGGAGCACGCAGAAGAGCACTCCGATTATGAGCGAAGTGAGGTTAGGTGAGAGTCCGAAGAGTGACTGCAATTTTGTCATCATCGTATCAACGCCGAGCAAAGGAATGTTTGAACGCCCCATGATTCTTATGTTGATTGAATAGAGCGCGATCATTGACAAAATTCCGGCAAGAATCTCATGAATCTTTAATTTTGTGTGGAGAATTCCTGTTACGAGACCGGCGATGACACCTGCAAAAGCTGATACGAAAACAGCGAGAATCGGATTGAAACCTTTTGTGATGAGCGTCGCGCATACTGAGCCGCCGAGTGCAAAAGAACCGTCACAAGTCATGTCCGCAATGTTAAGGATGCGGAATGTCAGATAAACTCCCAAGGTCATAATCCCCCAGAGAACGCCTTGGGAAACTGCGCCTTCCATAGCGCCAAATAAAGCTAAACCATTCATAATGATTCATTCTATCATATCTGCATTTAAATTACGATATTTCATTGGGATTTACGGGAAACTTTTGTAGAAGAGCCGGGTTAACTTTCTTCAATAGTATAATCCTGCGATTTACAACATCACGAGAAAAAACTACACTTCTGGCATGAAAGAATTGACTGATTCATTTTTTGATTTTGTAAAGAAAAGTCCGAGTTGTTTTCATGTGACGGCGAACTTTTCAGATATGCTGAGCGAGCATGGTTTCAAACGGCTTTCCGAGAGCGAGAAATGGCTCATCGAGGAGGGCGGAAAATATTTCGTTGTAAGAAATTCTTCTTCAATAATCGCTTTCACTGTTCCTAAAAAAGATTTCAAGGGATTCAGAATCTGTGCAAGCCACAGCGATTCTCCGAGTTTCAAGATAAAAGAAAATCCGGAGATTAAATCGAATTCTTATGTGCGCCTGAACGTGGAGAAATACGGCGGAATGCTGATGAATCCTTGGTTTGACAGACCTCTTTCTGTGGCCGGAAGAGTTTTCGTGCGAAAAGATGGCGGCGATGCCAAGATTGTTCCGCCTGAGCAAAAACTCGTGAACATAGACAAAAATCTTCTTATGATTCCGAACCTTGCGATCCACATGAACCGGGAGGCGAATGATGGTCACAAAATCAACGTGCAGCAGGAAATCTGCCCGGTGTTCTCTTCGGACGAAAACTCAACCCTTGCAAAGACGATCGCCGATGCCTGCTCTGTTAAAACCGATGACATTTTAAGCTGCGACCTCTTTTTATATTGCCGCGACGAGCCTCGCATCTGGGGAAATGAGGGCGAGTTCATATCTTCGCCGAAGCTCGACGATCTCGAATGTGCCTTTGCCTCAACCCTGTCGCTCGTTTGCGCCTCGGAAAAAGATTTTTCCGGCGGAGATTTCGTTTGTGTGAACTGCGTTTTTGACAACGAGGAGGTCGGAAGCGGAACTTTCCAGGGCGCGGCATCCACTTTTTTGGCTGATGTCCTAAAAAGAATCAATCTTGCCTTAAAGAAAAGCGACGAGGATTTTTATACCGAGCTTGCCTCAAGTTTTATGGTCAGCGCGGACAACGCACATGCCGTGCATCCGAACTTTGCGGACTGCGCGGATCCTGTAAACAGACCCAAGCTCAATGGCGGTATCGTGATAAAATTCAATGCGGCGCAGAAATATACGACGGACGCATATACTTCCGCTATGTTCAAAGAAGTTTGCAAAAAAGCGGGAGTTCCGTTTCAGATTTTTACGAACAATTCAAACATCGCAGGCGGCTCAACTCTCGGAAACATAAGCCAGACCCAGGTTTCTGTTCCGTGCGTGGACATCGGTCTTGCGCAGTGGGCTATGCACAGCCCGTACGAAAGCGCCGGCAAAAAAGACCTTGCTTATCTGGTTGAAGCACTTAAGGTGTTCTTTGCCGCCTGACGCTATCTCAGCTTCTGTTCCGACAGCCACTCGAAGAGCTTTTTTCCGTCCGAAGCGCGCGCACATTCGTCGTTCAGCACCGGAATCCAGCTTGAGTGGCCGTTGTATTCATATGGAAGGGGATTTTCGATCGTGACAGCTGGAGGAATATTTTTCCCGCTGTCGATTTTTTTATCATCGTCTTCTTCAATTTCGTCATCATCGTCATCATCGTTGTCGTTATCATCTTTTTGATCGACAGCTTCTTCATCGTCGTCTTCGTCTTGTGCGACATCTTCTTGATTCACGCGCTTAAAATACTTTCCGCTCGTATCGACAACTGAATCAAACGCAGTCACCGTAAGATTTTTTGCTCCGGCTGCCTTTAGGCGCGCCGCTGTCGCAAGCGTGTTTTTTTCAGGATTTACGGTTTTGTCCGTCTTCGCAAAGGTGAACCACATCGGTTTTTCCGCGAGGGTCTGAATCTGGGAATCCGTTATCTTGCTGTCCAGATAGTATTCGCAGATCGGGAATGCGACCGCAAAGAAGTTCGGATATTGAATCATCATGTTGACGGTCATGTATCCGCCGGCCGAGCAGCCGCCTATGTAAATTCGTGATGTGTCTATTTCGGGATGTTCCTGAATAAAATCATCGATAAGCTTTTTTACGGGTTTTGTGTAAAAAGAGATTGCCGCAAATGCATTCTCTCCGTCCGTGATGTTTTCGTTCGGCATGCGCCTGTCGATTTTTATCCCGGAGTCCGTGCCCAGAAGCTTTTTGTAGAAGTTGGAGAATTTTCCGACGACTTTTTCTCCTGCGTCATAGATTTTTGTTCCGAGAGTGTCATTCACTATGTTTTTGTCTACAGGCGACCAGTATCTTGCCCCGATCGAACTTTTGTTTACGGTTTCCATCCATGCGAGCGGACTTTGCGGAACCAAAACAGCCGCCCCGTCCTTGAAATATTTTTGGATTGCAGGTGTCGCAAGGTTTGTCGTTTTTGTTCCGAACAGGGAGAGATAAGGGCTTTTTCCCGTCTCACCGATTCCATGGAACCAGATTATCAGTGGAAGTTTTGATTCCGTGGATTTTGATTCAGGGATGAAAAAACAATACTCTGTTGAGACCGTCTGTTCCCTTGACGGGCTTCCGTCCTCATTTTGCGGCAGCTCGCCCTGTGCAAAAGTGTACGAGGAGGCTGACCTTTCGAACATAGCCGCGGTTTTGTTCACATATCCTGCAATTTTTCTGATTTCAATGTCCAGCTCGTCATTTTCGATTTCG
>CAMVSS010000078.1 GCA_947170195.1 uncultured Treponema sp.
TCGAGCGCGACAACGAAAGCGCTCGCGGAACAGCGGCGAGGTCGGGATGGCTGGCCCGTATGAAATGCATGGGCGGGTTTTTTGTGGCGTCAGTTCGTTATCAGGGTTGCGAGTTCGGCTACGAGTTGTGCCTGCTGCATTTTTGTAAGGTTTGTGTCGTTGCTGAGGCCTGACAGCGGGGTGTCTGTTCCTGCGATCCAGTAGCGCACGTCATCGGCCTGTTTGTCCGGGGTTCGGCAGTGGCTCAGAACTGGGGCAAGGCCGGTTGCGGACGAGAGTTTTTCTTCTGATTTGGTTTCCGTGAGGCGTGAGATGAGGTTGTGGACGCCGAATTTTTTTGTGAGCGGTACCGCATAGATTGTCGGCGCGGTGAATTTTCGTCTGCTTGCCGGGAATTTCGACGGAAAGTAGATCGTGCTGAAGCGTGATATGGTGTTGTGGTCTGTGTCGCGGTGGTCGTCGAGGCTCATTATTACGATTGGTGCGATCCTTACGCGGGCAAATGCCTTGACTTCGTCCTTTGAGAGCGAAAATGTGTTCGGATGCAGCAGGTTCGTTTTGTAAAGTTTGGCGAGGTATTTGACGGACTGGTTCAGCGGATCCCCGTTTTTTTCCGTGAGCAGTTTCGCGACGACCGGGGCGTTGAACTTTTTGCCTGAGTGTTCGTTGATGATTTGTACGGCTTCGTGGTAAACTTCTTCTCCGCTGATGGCTTCTGTGAGCGCGCCCAAGATGTCAAGCGTGAGAGCTGCGTCTTTTCCTGCGAATACGATCGGGAATTCTACGTATTTTTTTTGCAGGTTGGCGAATTCCTCGATGTCTTCCCAGCTGTTGATCTGCTGCATTCCTGAGTTCCTGTAGGCGACCATGTCTATGTCGATTTCGAGGTGGTCTGTAAGCAGCGGAACCGCCTTTACTCCGGTCTTGTCGCGTATGATTCCGCCGCGGATTGATGTCGTCATTTCGCCCTCGTTGATTTTTCCGGGCGCGATGGCGGTTTTTTTGCCTGCGAACGAGATCGCGTTGTCTATGTTTTTTCCTGATTTTACGAAGACAAGCGCCGGATTTGTCTCCGACATCTGTTTCTTGAATTCTTTTTCCGCTGATTTTTCATGTGATGTGCTCTGTGCGCCGAGCATCGCAAAATCGTAGTCATTTCCGGTCAGTCGTATGATCTCTTCTTTTATTCCGTTGGCTTCGCGTTCGCTGAGTCCGTAAAATGCGATGACCGGCTTTCCGTTGGATTTTATTTTGCAGAGCGAAACGGTGAGCGAGAGCAATGCCAGGGCTGCGCCCGCTATCCTAATTATTTTTTTCTTGTTCTTTTCCATATCTATATGAATCGGTATGTTCTCCACCTGCCTTTAATGCGAAAGTTTTTTCAGAAAATACTTGTTTTAAGGCTGTTTTTATAAAATATAATGATTTTGTATTCAAAAAGTTACAGCGTTTTATAAAAAAGTGTCAAGAAATGATTATATTTTTAATTGTTGTGTGGTGGGAAAAATGTTTTTATGGAGCGAAAGATTCCGTTTCAAATCGGGGGAACCACAATGAAAAGACTTTTTGCTACTATCATTCCTGCGGCGATTTCGGTTTTGTTCGCAAGCTCGCTGTTTTCGGGATGCGAACATTCTTCAAGCGACGGCAGCCTGGCATTTCTTGCAATTACAGGAAACGGAGGAAGAGCCCTTGCAGCAGAAACGTCCGGCTCAGCCGGCACCGGTTCAAGCGAAACTGGTTCAACTGAAACTGGCGCACTGGCTGCTGCCACAGGAACGATATCGCTGAACGACACTCCGACTGGCTGGGCGGGAGTGGGGAATTTAAATTATAAAACTACTGGAACTGCTGTAATTATCAATGCCAGCGATCCTGACGCAATCACAAAGCTCAAAAATGCTGTTAAAAATGGAAATGCGATTGTATATATCAACGGCATGATTGATGCGACTTACAGCATTGTTTATGGCGGCTCAATGTTGCCAAGTTCTTATAGTGACGACTCGGAAACTTCACCGCTTGGAAAATTTATAGCTGCAAAGACAAGTAATACATATAAAACATGGGATAAATGGCGTCTGACGTATGCTGCGGCTTGTGATAATACTTCACATAAGACTACAGGACAGTACTCTTCTAAAGATAGCTTGGTAGCCGGAACAAATAATCCAACTTTGGATGGATATCAAACAACTCTTGTCTCTGCATGGAAATCTCAGATACAAATTCCTGTTGGTTCAAACACTACAATTATTGGTTTGACGGCGGATAGTGGTATAAAAGGTGGAACTATCAGTATCTCTGGTAACTCAAATGTCATTATCCGTAACTTGCATTTTAAAGATGCTTTCGATCCTTTTCCTCATCATGAATATAAGGACGGATGGAATGCAGAGTATGACTGCATTACCGTTCAGGGAACTAACGATCATTTTTGGATTGATCATTGTACGTTTGAAGATACTATTAGCGTTGGTTGGACGAATTTTGCAGGCGTGAAACTGGGGGATTCTTCGCAAACTGCAATTGAAGCATACCAGGCCAATTCGAAGGGGGAATCGACGTCAGCTGGCTATGAAATGTGGCAGACCTATGATGGTTTAAAGAAACACAAGAAAAACTTCAAAAAAAGTGGATATTAAAGGAAAAACAACCTATGTTACAGTTTCATACTGTGTTTTCAAAAACCATGACAAAACAATGCTTCTTGGTGCTGATGATAAAGAAAAAGTGAATAATATTGTTCTTGATGATACGGCAAAAACGATAACGTTGCATCATAACTATTTTGACAGTTGTGTTCAGCGGCTTCCTTTTGTGCGAACGGCGCATATACATATTTACAACAACTATTTTGGCTATTCAAACAATGGCTATGACCAGAAGGCTTCTGTTCAGATTCGAGCGAAAGCGTGGGTGCTTTCGGAATACAACTGTTTCGGATCTGGGATTCAATACAGATACAAAGGTGATAAGACTACTCAAAGCAACGGCTTTAAAGAAAATACAAAACTGTATGATGCTTCTACAAATACTGGCGTTTCAACAACAAAAGATACGTATTGGACTTCTGTGTCCGAGCCTCCTTTTACAGTGCCATATACTTCCGAATATACTCCTGTTTCTTCGTTGAATGGAATTCTTACTGCCAATGCCGGTGCTGGCAAATGGGCTGTCGTTCAGTAAGTTTCGGGGTGTGTTTCTTACCCTGCTGACATTGTAGGCGCGCTCCGCCGTGGAGCCATGCCGTAGGCAGTCGCACCGTGGGGGAATCCGCGGTGCGACCGAGCGTGAGCGAGTGGCGGAAGGGCGTCAGGTCGTTTGGGTGTGCCCGTCTTTTTTCTTCTATATTAATTACATTCCCTTTTTTTCGTAAACTCGGTATACTGTTTTGAAACTCGTGCAAAAACTGTGGGGATAAAAAAATGTGTGGAATTGTCGGCTATGTTGGTTCAAAAAATGCGACTCCTGTATTGATTAACGGGCTCAAGAAGCTTGAGTATCGCGGCTATGATTCTGCGGGAATTGCCGTTTTGTCGGATTCTTCGGACGAGATTATTGTCAAGAAGTCTAAGGGCGCTCTCAAATTCCTGGTCGAGAAGATAACTGGCGAGGTTGTAAAGCAGTCCAAGAAAAAGGATGTTGCTGAGGCCGGTCGCGAGAATGAAGAAAATCTGAATGCGCTGATTGCCAAGACTGCTGATTTTGTGCACGGCTCTGTCGGCATCGGTCATACGCGCTGGGCAACTCATGGCGAGCCGAGCGACTTGAACTCTCATCCGCACACGAATGTTTCCGGCACGATCGCCGTTGTTCATAACGGAATCATTGAGAATTATGCGAAGCTCAAGGCGTGGCTTCAGGATCAGGGCGTGGTGTTCAAGAGTCAGACTGATACCGAGGTTATCGCGCATCTTATAAATTATTTCTACGAGAAGTCGGGGGAGCTTTTTAAGGCTGTTCTTGAGACTTTGCACAGGCTTGAGGGCAGTTACGCGCTCGGTGTTGTGTGCACGAAGTACCCTGACCGCATCATCGCAGCTCGAAAGGAAAGTCCGCTCATCGTCGGTCTCGGGGACGGGGAGAATTTCATAGCTTCTGACGTTCCGCCGGTGCTCGAGTACACTCGCGATGTCTATTATCTTGAGCAGAACGAGATCGCCGTCCTTTATTCTGACCAGGTTGATCTCTGTAATGATGACGGCGAGAAGGTTCATCGGGAGCCGTCTCATGTTGACTGGGATCTTTCGAGCGCGGAGAAGGGCGGTTTTGCTCATTTCATGCTCAAGGAAATTCATGAGCAGCCGAAAGCTCTTACTGATACGCTCCGTCCGCGCCTCGTTTACGATGGCAAGAATCCTGTTGACATTCAGTTTGACGAGATGGATTTTGGCGAGGACTGGCAGCTTGCCCGCCGCATCGTGATCACTGCCTGTGGTACGGCGTATCATGCGGGCGTGGTAGGAAAGTATGCGTTTGAGCAGATTGCGCGCATTCCGGTCAGCGTTGATGTCGCGTCTGAATTCCGTTACAGAAATCCGATCCTCAACAAGGATGATATTTTCATAGTCATATCTCAGTCGGGTGAGACGGCTGATACTTTGGCTGCCCTGCGCCTTGCCAAGTCTGCTGGCGCAAAGGTAATCGCCATCACGAACTGCGTCGGTTCTACTGTGAGCCGCGAGGCTGACGAGGTTATCTACACATGGGCTGGTCCTGAGATTGCGGTCGCTTCCACAAAGGCTTATACGACTCAGCTGATGTGTCTTTATCTGCTTGCAATAAAGCTCGGAAAAATCCGCGGCGCGATCGATTCCCAGCGGTATGAGGCTCTCTTGCGCGAAATCGAGCTGCTCCCTTCAAAGGCGGAGCTGGTGATTCAGAATCAGACTGAAATCCAGAAGTTCGCTTCGCGTCAGTTCAACAAGGAAAAGATTTTTTACATTGGCCGTCTCTTTGACAGCGCAAGTTCCCTTGAGAGCGCGCTGAAGCTCAAGGAAGTCAGCTACATGCATTGTGAGGCTTTTGCCGCCGGTGAGCTGAAGCACGGTCCGATCGCGCTTATCGATCAGAATACTCTCGTCGTGGCAATCGCGACTTGCCCTGAGCTGTACGAGAAGCTTGTCTCTAACATTGTCGAGGTGAAGAGCCGCGGTGCTGCAACGATGGTTATAACGCAGGACACGAAGGGCGCTTTCAACGAGAGCTGCCAGACTGTGATCTCGATTCCGGAGACTGATCCGGTGCTCGCTTCTGTGCTCTCGATAATTCCGGCGCAGTTGTTTGCGTATTACTGCTCTATCCAGAAGGGCAATGACCCGGACAAGCCGAGAAATCTGGCTAAGTCGGTCACTGTCGAATAAAAAAATGGGCTGTCTAAAATGAAAGGACAGCCCATTTTTTATTATGCATGTTTTTGTGGAATCAGTCTTTTATTTCTATCCGAATCGGGCAGTGGTCGCTTCCTGTGATTTCGCTCAGTATTGAGCTGGAAACGACTTTGTCTGCGAACGAATCATTTACGCACTGGTAGTCGATGCGCCACCCGATATTTTTCTCCCTCGCATGGAAACGGTAGCTCCACCACGTGTATTGTCCCGCGTCCTTGCAGAATGTTCGGAATGTGTCGGTGTAGCCGTGGGTCGTAAAAAACTCCATCCATTCGCGCTCTTCCGGGAGGTAGCCGGCGTTGCCCTCGTTTGCTTTAGGGTTGGCGAGGTCTATCGGCTTGTGGGCGATGTTGTAGTCGCCGCAGAGGACTATGTTGTAGCCGTCTTTTACGAGCTTGTTGAGGTATTTGAACATGGCTTTGCAGAATCCGAGCTTGTAGTCGATCCGCAGGCCTGCGCCCTGGCTGTTCGGGAAATATGCGCTGATGACGACTGTCTTGCCGAAAAATGCGCTCGTCACGCGGCCTTCGTCGTCGTAGAGGCTGTCGCCGAGAACTTCAACTTTGTCCGGCTGGATTTTCGTGTAGATCGCCGTGGCGCTGTATCCTGCTTTTTTTGCTGATGACCAGTACGAGCGGTATGATGCGGTTTCGTCCGCTACTGCCACCGGAGACGCAGCGCCCTTTTCTGGAATCGGGAAGAGGACGTTTTCTTCTGATGATGGTGCGAGCAGGCTTTGGGTGAGTTGTGACGGGTGTGCCTTTGTCTCCTGAATGCACACAACGTCCGCGCCGCAATTTTCTAGCCAGCTGACGAATCCTTTTTTTTCTACGGCACGGATGCCGTTCACGTTCCAAGATATTATTTTCATGCGGATCAGTATATCAGATATCTGCTCAAAAGTCTGTTGTAACTGTCTCATTTGTGCTATAGTAGTCCAATATAATTTCGAACGACTTGAGTTCTTCGAGGATATATTGGAAAAATTTATCCGAATATCTGGAGTTATTTATGCGTATTCTTTGTCTTGGCGACAGCATAATGCAATATAATGATTATTCGACTTTTCCTCAGACTGGTTGGGTGCAGGAATTTTCAAGGTTTTTTCCTTCCGATACGCAATGGCTCGATTTTGCCCGCAACGGACGCAGCACTAAGTCTTTCATCGACGAGGGTAGGTTCTGTGTCGTAATGGAAGAAGCGCAGGAGGGCGATTTTGCCCTGATCCAGTTCGGACACAACGACGAAAAAATATCTGATCCGAGCCGCTATGCTTCTGCGGAGAAGGGCGGCGCATACAGAAAAAATCTCGCGTATCTCGTTCGTACGCTTCGTGAGCGTGGCGTTCTTCCGATTCTTCTCTCCCCGATGTGCCGCCGCATGATCGAGAACGGAAAAATCGTTGACTCGCACAAGGAATATGCGCTTGCAATGAAAGAAACTGCCGCGGAAGAAAATGTTCCGTTTATCGATATGAACGCCCTTACGATCGGGCTTCTCGAAAGCGTGGGCGAAAAAAAGAGCGTTGATTTTTACATGAATTTCCCTCCGAACACTTATTCCAACTATCCGGAAGGAAAACAAGACAACTCTCATTTGCGCCCTGAGGGTGCTTTCGAGTTCTCAAAAATCGCGGCAAACGAAATCAAGAAAATCTCCGGTTCTTTTCCGGAATATAAGCTGATTAGCGACACGGTTCTTAATGGAACCGAGGGCCAGTTTATTCTCAAGGCGATGAGGCTTGAGAACGACAAGGAAATTGACGACGAGTTCATGGCATTCAAAAAATAGTCTTTTGAATACAAGTGCGCGATAGCGCAAATGCTGACTTAAAGGAGCAGTTATGTTTTATACGGAAGAAGATGCGATTCAGTTCATAAACGAAAATGATGTACGCTTTATAAAATTGTTCTTCACGGATTTTTACGGGGCGATCAAGGCGATTTCGATTCAGCCGACTGAGCTTTTGCGCGCATTCAGTGAGGGTATCCCTTTTGATGCAAGCAATGTAAAGGGCTTTATGAACGAGAAAAAGTCTGATTTGTTTATCGTTCCTGACGCTTCGACGCTCTGCGTTCTTCCTTGGAGACCTCAGCAGGGCAGGGTTGTGCGATTCTTCTGCTCGATCCGCTATGCCGACGGAACTCCGTTCGAAACAGACGTAAGAAAGCTCCTCGATGATTTTGAGCAGAAAGCAAAAGCAAAGGGATACGAGTTTAAGATCGGAACGGAAAGTGAATTCTATCTGTTCAAGAATGACGAAAAAGGCAATCCGACGACGGAGCCTCACGATAACGCCGGATATTTTGATCTCGCGCCAGCGGACAAAGGCGAGAACGTACGCCGTGAAATCTGTCTTACGCTCGAGCAGATGGGGGTTCATCCTGAGAGCAGTCACCATGAGGCTGGCCCTGGTCAGAACGAGGTTGATTTTTGCCGAAGCGATGCCCTTAACGCCGCTGACAATCTCCAGACTTTTAAAATCGTAGTAAAGACAATCGCTGCCCGCAACGGTTTGTACGCAAGCTTTATGCCGAAGCCTATCGCGGAAAAACCTGGAAACGGACTCCATATAAACATTTCCCTCTACAAGGACGGAAAAAATCTCTTCGCGTCGGACTCTCTCTCGGGGGACGCCGGTGCGTTTATAGCAGGAATTTTGAGCAGAATTTCTGAGATGACTCCGTTCCTGAATCCTTTCCCTAACTCGTACAAGCGTCTTAACGATGCCACCGCACCTAAAAAGATCAGCTGGAGCTATGAGAATTCGACACAGCTCATCAGAATACCGACTTTTAAAAACGAAAATACAGGAATAGATGTCCGGTCTCCGGATTCTTCTGGAAATCCTTACCTCGCAATCTACATGATTCTTGCGGCCGGTTTTGAGGGAATCGAAAAAAATCTTTCTCTCCCGGAATTAAAGGGTTCTGAGGATTGTCCTGTTCTTCCTTTGTCTCTTGAGGAAGCTGTAAAAGTTGCCCGCAATGGTGATTTTGAAAAAAAGGTTCTTCCTTCGACTGCAATTGATTTTTTGAACAGCTCTAAGAACGTTGTGTGTGACCCGCCGTTTGGCGAGGCATGATTTAGGCCAGCTATTTTTCAGTACGGGAACGCCCAATGGACAGTGTTTTAATCGTTTCGAATACCAGCTCAACAATGGGAATCATTTCAAACATGCTTTCTTCCCAGGCTTTCAGCAGGATTGTGACTGCTCAGTCTGGAAGCGAGGCCAGGAGAACTGTGCTCGAAAACGAATTTGACCTGATTATAATCGATACTCCTCTTTCCGATGAATTCGGCGATGATTTTTCTCTTCATGTGGCTGAAAATACTTCGTCAGGCGTCGTGCTCATTGTTGATGCGACCCGGCTTGATGATATGAACGCGGTGGTCGAGGACAGCGGTGTCTATGCGATTCCAAAGCCTGTCGCACCGGATTTTTTCTATCAGGCTGTAAAGCTTCTTATGGCGAGCCGCGCGAAACTCCTGAAGCTTGAGGATGAGAACCACAGGCTTCAGGCAAAGCTTGAGGAAACTCGCATCGTTGGTCGCGCAAAATGTCTTTTGATTCAGAAGCTTCAGATGAGCGAGGATGATGCCCATCGTTACATCGAAAAGCAGAGCATGAACAGCAGACAGTCGCGCCTTATGACGGCCGAGGAAATAATCCGCTCTTATTCCAGATAGTTCAGATGCCGGATCTTTCTCCTCAGCCGGGATTTTCTTTCAGTTCTTCCCCACAACCGTGTGGGAATTAATGGATTTGTTCGGAAACCGCTAGTCACTTTGTGACCGCAGTTTCCGAATACCTCTAATCCTGAAGTGCTTCGTAACCTTCTTCGCCGGTTCTTACCTTTACTACATTCTGAACATCGTATACGAAAATCTTTCCGTCTCCGATGTGTCCCGTGTAAAGAACTTCCTTGGC
>CAMVSS010000079.1 GCA_947170195.1 uncultured Treponema sp.
AGAAGGCGAACCAATCCGTCCTCAATAGCTTCTTTGTGATATTTGTTTGAGATTTTTACCTTTTTCTGCAAGAGTGCGACTGCATCATCGACTGGAACATCGATTGTAACGCTCAAAGCACCCTCTCGCTCAGCACGGTTGATTGCCAGGATTCTGTGCGGCTTAACCTGATTGAGAGGCTCTGAGTAATCCCAGTACATTTTGTAGGTTGATGTGTTCTCAGCGACAGTTGCGTCCTGTCCTTCTGGAACGATACCTTTTGTCTGGATTGAGCCAGAAGACATATAAAGGTCGTGAACATCTGAGCGGTTTTCTGTGTCCTGGCTCGTTCGCTCAGCGATAATGTCCTCGGCACCGGCGATTGCGTCTTTTGCACTTTCAACATTGAGGGCGGCATCCTCGTTGTCAGTTTTGATGTATTTTTCTGCCTCAGCTTCAACTGCAGCGTCATCGTTCTCGCCAATGATGAAATCTGCCAATGGCTCAAGGCCCTTTTCGGCTGCCACCATGCCGCGGGTCTTCTTCTTCTTTTTGAATGGTGCCCACAAATCCTCAAGCTCTGTGAGTGTTTTTGCGTTCATTGCGGCATTGTAAAGGCTTTCTGTGAGTTTGCCCTGTGCAAAAATGCCCCGTACGATTTCGAGGCGGCGTTCTTCAAGATTTTTATATGATTTGAACAAGTGGTCGCAGTCTGTGACCTGGACTTCGTTCAAGTTGTCATGCTTTTCTTTGCGGTAACGAGAAATGAAAGGGATTGTACATCCTTCATTCACCAGACTGATAACTGCGCTGACCTGCTGAACACGAATATTAAGCTCGGCAGCGATTTTTTTCATGATTTCGACTTCGTTCACAACGAGAGCGTCGATTGATTCCTGTGTAAATTCCATAGTTTGGACAGTGTACTGAAAATTAAAATATTGGGCAATTAAAGAAAACGGTCAAAATACGACAAAGCACGTCTGTTCATGATGAATCGGCTCATGCGCCGCAAATAAAAAAACCCGGACTTGTTAGGCCGTCAAGTCCGGGCGTAAAACAAAAGGAGGATGTTTTTAGCTTTTATAAAATCAACATTTCCATAGGCGAAAGGTTACAAAAAAGACGGAGAAAAATAACTTTCATTAGAAAAAATTTGGCTTTTGCATATAGCCCAAACTTGAATAAAGGCCCTAGATTCCTTAAAATAATCATATGAAAGATTCAGATTTAATAACAGAATTTCTAGATAAAACCGTAATAGACTCTCTTTCACTTCTTCTTACAACTTCCGATCAGTCAAAAATTCTGGATTGTGCAAAAACAGTTGCCTCGCAGTTCGGCGATGATTTTGACATCTCTACAGAAGACAATGTAACCCGCCTGATTTTAAGTTTCAAAAAGAATCTTACGCTTCTCATCGAGAAAACTTGGGTTGAAAAATCTGATATAATGCTCAAAGAAGAAGTTCTTATCAAACTTGAAAAATACTGCGCATCTATAGAATCTGGAAAATGGTCTGATTCTTTTGCAGGTTTCTCACAGATGCTTTCGGACGTAATCTATCTCATGTTCGGTCAGATGTCGCGCACGCCAGACTTTGAGGAATATGCATTGCGCATTGACCCTGAGTTCGGAATTTTCTGCTGGTACATTCAGAACCTCCCTGAGACAAATGATTGGTCTAACGAAAAAAACAAGGCGGTGCTTTTAATCGCAATGTTCTTCCTTGCAAACTACTAGCCTATGAATATTTCAGAAATCTGCGACAAACTTCGTTCAGGAAGTGACACTCTCGCTTTGCAAAATGCAAGCCAAAAAAACATCGCTCTGAATGCGGTCATATCATCGATTCAGAAGAACCGCAGCGCAATTCTTGCGGCAAACGATGAGGATGTCGCTTCTGCCCGCGCAAAAGGAATGAGCGAAAGTCTTGTTGAGCGGCTTTCTCTCGACGATAAAAAAATCGATTCGATAATAGATTCTATAAAAATCATAATCTCCCAGACCGACCCTATCGGAGAAGAAACGGCGGGCTGGAACACGCCAAACGGAATGTCGATTCGTCAGGTTCGCGTTCCGCTGGGTGTTGTGGCAATCATTTACGAAAGCCGTCCCAATGTCACCGCGGATGCTTTCGCCCTTGCTTACAAAAGTGCAAACGCAATCCTTTTGCGAGGCTCCTCAAGCGCATTAAAATCAAACAAAGCGATAGTTTCTGCAATAAAAGAAGGTCTTTCATCTCCGGAAGCTCAGGGATTCGGTGTCCCGGATGCAATTGAGCTGGCTCCGTGCGAAAGCCATGATGAAGTTTCGGAAATTCTTTCCGCGGTCGGTAAAGTCGATGTGGCGCTTCCGCGAGGCGGCTCTAAACTGATCAACATGGTCGTCGAGCAGGCAAAGGTTCCTGTCATTCAGACTGGAGCCGGTGTATGCCATCTCTACGTTGACGAAAGCGCAAATCTTAAAATGGCGGAAGATATAGCATGGAACGCAAAAACGCAGCGCCCGGGAGCATGCAACGCAATTGAATGCATTTTGGTCAGCGAGAAAGTTGCCGGAGAATTCCTGCCGCGCCTTGCAGAGCGTTTCGCAGACAAAGTGCAGCTTAGGGTCGATCAAAAGGCTTTCGACATACTGAATTCAAAACCTGCCGGATCAAAAATCATTCTGGCGGAGGAATCGGATTTCGGATTTGAATTCCTCGACCTGATTTGTGCGGTTAAAGTCGTCAAAGATGTAAACGAAGCGATTTCCTATATCAATTCACACAATACAAAACATTCCGAGTGCATCGTCACGGAGAGCCGAAAAAATGCAAGGCTTTTCCAGGCAAAAATCGACGCGGCATGTGTTTATGTCAATGCAAGCACACGCTTTACGGACGGAGGCGAATTCGGTTTCGGCGCGGAACTTGGAATCAGTACACAAAAACTTCACGCGCGAGGACCGATGGGAATAAAAGCGTTGACGACCACCAAATACATGATCGAAGGTGACGGTCAGACAAGATAAGCAGGTATCGCATGAGAAGATTCAGCAAAGTTGAAAAAATCATTTTCTGTACTATTGCGGGGGTTCTGGATTTCTTACTGAATGCTTTTTTCAATCATTATCTGAATATGCCTGTATTCTTGGATACGACCTTTGTAGTCACCGCATTGCTGCTGTTTGATTTTCCTTGTTCAGTCTATACGCTCTTGGTATTCTATGTCTTAAAGAGTTTCTTTCCCCACATGCACCAGTTGTACACGCTCTATGAATTTTTTTATTCTTTGGGCGGGCTTGCATACATCGGAATCTGCGCGCTGTTTTTCAAAAAAAAGGAAGACCTGTTTTCTTCTGTATACAAAACTTTTTGGATAATTTTTGAAGCAGCTCTTCTGGGTGCAATAGCAACCTCTGTTGTCGGCGGAATAATCAATACGATTTATTTCGGCAAAATGTCTGACAGTTATATTCCGAGGCGACTTTTCTTCATTTTCTTTGGTCATAATGTAAATTTGCTATTATCATGTATTCTAGGCCGAATTCCTATTTTTGTGCTCGACAGATTAATCACAACTTTTCTGGGATTCGCTTTATTTAAGTTTTTCAACAAAATTTTTGAGGAGAGACAAAATTGAAAAACTTTTTTATCGCAACTTTTTTTGCGGTTGTTTTGCTGTCCGGTTGCACACAACGAAAAGGCAATGATTATGCTTTTTTCAGCAGCTGGGAAAAGCTTCACGCCGCGCCAAGCCAACAGAATTGCTGGGAATTTGAACAGATGATAATCGGCTACAATATGGTGGACATGCTGCCATATCCGGAGCTTACGGAACAGTGCAAGTCGCTTCTGGACTCTATCAACAGCGACTGCATCTACCTTCATCTGCTTCTGAACAATTCCGTCTCACCGTCGGGGCCTGAAGTGATCAGGGTTCTTGACCGAATCGACAAGCACATAGTCTATCTGACCCAGGCAAAAATGCTTGCCCTCCAAAGAACAAATGATACTTTCTTCAAATATTTTGCCACGCTGACACTGACGATCTTGATTCTTTGCGGAATTTTTGTGGTTCTGAACAACCGAGAGCTGAAAGTCAAAGACGAAAAGCTTTCCCAGTCAACCGACGTAATTTCATACATCGTAAAAGCCCAGGAGAACGAAAGGCAGAAAATCTCCAGGGAGCTGCACGATTCTGTCGCTCAAGACATAAGGATGATTTCGCTTCTGTCTTCAAAAATCAGTGATAAAGAACTTGCAGGCCAGATTCAGGACATCCAGAAAAAATGCATCGCGGAAATCCGCTCAATGTGCCAGAACCTTCTGCCGCCGGATTTGTCGTCAACCAGCCTCATTGAGTCTATCCGCCTGCTCTGCCAAAAATTCCTCGAAAAGACTGATGCGGAACTTCGACTTACGATTGCGGACGAAATAGATTTTTCCAGCTTCGACAAGGATCAGCAGACAAATATTTTCCGAATCATACAGGAATCGCTGAACAATATCCTCAAGCATGCGGGCGCACAGGAAGTCACGGTTTTGCTCAGCACGGACAGTTTCATCAACGGAAACGGCGAGAATGTAAACTATCTCAAAATCATCATTTCTGACGACGGAAAGGGCATCGGAAAAGCACTGCTCTCGCAAATAAACAACCATACGATTTCTTTCGCGGCAAAAAATCACTTCGGCGTGCGCAACATAAAGGAGCGCGTAAATCTTTTGGGCGGTACGGTGCACTTCAAATCTATCGAAGGCATGGGAACTGAAATCTTCATCAAGCTTCCTCTAAAAGACGTTTCTTCTAACGCGACGGAACAGCCTCCTCAGAACAAGTGATCGGCCGTTAATTTACAAAATGCGGGAGAAAAAGTAGGGAATCTCTAAAAATTGCAATTTTTAGAGATTCTCAGTATTATTTCGTTATGAGTGAAACCATTTCTACAGCTTTAAAAAACGCACGAAAAATCGTAATCAAGATAGGCTCCAATACGCTGGCAAAGGCGGACGGAACTCAGAATATTGAATTCATGGCGAGTTTTGCCAGGCAGTGCAAAAAACTCATCGACCAGGGAAAACAGCTCGCCGTTGTTTCTTCGGGCGCGCAGGTCAGCGGTGTCTCGACGCTAAAGGAATGGGCACGCAAAAAAGACGTTCACTTCCGGCAGGCACTGGCATCAATCGGTCAGGTCGAGCTTATGGCCCAGTGGCGAAAAGCATTCAACGACCAGGGGCTTCATATCGGGCAGCTGCTCTTTACAAAAGAAGATTTTGAAGATTCGCACCGCTCGCTCAACATCAGGAACACTCTTTTTACACTCGCGGACGAAGGTGTCGTTCCGATCATCAACGAAAACGACTCTGTTTCAACGGATGAATTCGCAATCGGAGATAACGACAACCTGAGCGCGCTTACAGCAATTTTGTGGAGCGCGGATTTGCTCATACTCTTCAGCGACATCGACGGAATCTTTACGGACAATCCGAAAACAAACAAAAATGCAAAACTGATTGAGACAGTGAACAGCATCCCGGAACTCAGGGCTTCAATCACAATCGGCGAGACAAATGCATTCGGAACCGGCGGAATCGAGACAAAGATTCAGGCTGCTGAAAAAACGACTGTCTACGGCATCCCGATGCTGCTTGCGAACGGATCAACTGAAAACATCCTCGAAAAGCTCTCTTCCGGAGAGGCAAAAGGCACGCTCTTTACGGCGGACAACTGATAAAATCTGATTTGGGGGCGTAATAAAAACTACTTCCGCGTACTTTTTATTATGGACGAGTTCTTGAGTTGGCGACAACTCGCTATCCGTGCCTCCATGCAGCACCGCTAATGCGGACTTTTTATGGGAGAAAAAAAATGACGAAACTCGGCTTTATTGGAATGGGAAACATGGCTCAGGCATTGTGCTCCGGCTTTGGAAAATCCGGAAAGATTGCAAAGGAAAATATGTTTGCATTCGCCCCGAACCAGCAGAAACTTGCGGCAAACGCACAGAAATTCGGTTTTACGCCGTGCGCAACCATTACAGAGCTTGCCGATTCATGCGATACAATCATCATGGCATGCAAGCCTTATCAGATTGAAGATGTTTTAAAGCAGATCAAATCAAACCTCAAAGGAAAAGCTCTCGTCTCTGTGGCAGCGGGATGGGGATTCGAAAAATACCAGCAGTTCGTTGATAAATCCACCAGAGTGCAGTTCGTTATGCCAAACACTCCGGCAATGGTCGGAGAGGGCGTCCTTCTTTTTGAAAAATCAAATTCGCTCCGGGACGATGAGCGAAACGAAATAATGGACTTGTTCCGCTCGGTCGGAATCGTCGAGGAACTTCCCGACAACCTGATGGGCATCGGCGGAGCTGTCACTGGATGCGGACCTGCTTTCGTTGATCTTTTCATCGAGGCATACGGCGATGCGGCGGTAAAATACGGAATTCCGCGCGCGACAGCATACAGGCTCATCTCGCAGATGGTTTTGGGCTCGGCAAAACTCCAGCTTGAGACCGGCGAGCATCCGGGAGTACTCAAAGACAACGTATGCTCACCAGCTGGAACAACCATCTGCGGCGTTGCCCAGCTGGAAAAAGCGGGGCTCAGGGCGGCATGCATAGAGTCAATCGAAGCCGTCATGAACAAAAAATAAAAAGGAACTTTTCGGGCAATTCATGGATTTTTTTGAGCTGAACACTTTTCTTACGCTTTCTCAAACCCTGCACTTTGCGCACACAGCGGAAAAAGTGAATCTAAGTCCGTCAGCGCTCAGCCGCCTCGTTTCCAGACTGGAAGACGAAACAGGAACCGCGCTCCTTGAGCGAAACAACCGCGAGGTAAAACTGACGGATGCTGGAAAAAGATTCGCAGAATTCGCACGGAAATGCCTGATGGAGAAAGAGGATGTCTTCAATCTCCTAAAAAATGAAAGCGATGAGGTTTCCGGCACTCTCAAGGTCTATGCATCCGTCACCGCCTGCTATTCAATCATGCCTCCGTTCCTCAAAAAACTTTCCACAAGCTTCCCGAAGATACATCTCTCTATCGAAACCGGAGACCCGGCAGCTGCAATTTCAGCGGTAAAAGAAGACCGCGCGGACATAGCTGTGGCGGCACTCCCGGAAAACGAAGCATCCCTTCCGATGCTGTTCGAGACGCTTCCGATACGACGAACCCCGCTCGTATTCGCCGCCGCAGTCGGAAGCGAGTTCGAGAATGTTTCTGGAAGTCCGCAGGATATCGTATCTTCAGTTCCGCTTATTTTGCCGAAAACAGGCCTTGCCCGCGAGCGATTTGACATCTGGACGGAATCAAGGAACGTAAAACCCGTGATCGCCGCGGAAACAGAGGGAAACGAGGCGATAATGGCTCTCGTCCAGCTCGGAATCGGCATCGGACTGATTCCGCACATCGTCCTTACGAACGGCCCGTATGAGCACGGATTTACCTGCCACTCAGCAGGAAATGCCCTCGGCTATTATGACGTCGGCTTCATCCAGAAAAGACAGGTTACTGGCAGCGAATCATACAAACGGATGCGAGAAGCCGTTAATTCGGTTCTCAGCGACTTAAAAAAGAGCTGACGAGGGAGTTTCAAAAGTCAGGCAATTTGAAGAGTCCTAAAGACTATTTCATGAATACCGTGTATACTGTTGCGCATGACGACAGACCTTTCAATAACAGTCAGACCAAATGACGAAAAAAACGAAAAAATCATAAATCAGAAAATTCGAGAGGAGCTTACCGCAAAAGGCATCTCTTCCTCAGAAAAAATAATTCCCGTGTTCCTCAAAAAATCAATCGATGCACGGCATGGTCAAGTAAAAATCATCCTCAAATATAAAATCTACATCAACGAAGAGCCGAACGGAGACGGAGAAACGCTCCCGGAGTGGAAAACTGTTTCCGGCGACAAGAAAGTCGCAATCATCGGCTCAGGACCTGCAGGATTGTACGCCGCATTCCGCCTCCTCGAAGACGGAATCAAGCCGATCATCATCGAGCGCGGCTCTTGCACCACCGAGCGCAAAAATGACATAACTGCGCTCGAAAAACAGGGCGAATTAAACTCGAATTCAAATTACTGCTTCGGAGAGGGCGGCGCCGGCACGTTCTCCGACGGAAAACTATACACCCGCTCGAACAAGCGTGGCGACATCGGCAAAATCTACCGGATTTTCGTTGAGTTCGGCGCACAGCATAACATCCTCACGGACGCACATCCGCACATCGGAACCGACCGCCTGCCAGAAATCATCAGCGGCATGAGGAACAAAATCATCAGCCTCGGCGGAGAATTCTATTTCGACACAATCTGCACCGACCTTCTGACAAAGAAAAATCCGGAATCTGGAAAACTTCAGACGACTGGCGTAAAAATCAAGAGCTTAAAGGACGGAACCGAATCCGAGCTTAACGCAGATTTCGTAATCCTTGCGACCGGACACTCAGCCTCGGACATCTACAAGATGATTGCGAAAATCTCACCGTCAACGCTTGAGGCAAAAACATTCGCAGTCGGAGTCCGCGTCGAGCACCCGCGCGAGCTGATCGATTCAATTCAGTTCCACGGAAAAGTCATGCCGCAGGCAGCGGAATACCGCCTGACTACGCAGGAAGACGGAAGAGGCGTCTACAGCTTCTGCATGTGTCCTGGCGGCTACGTCGTTCCATGCGCCACCTCAGAAAAACAGATTGTCATAAACGGAATGTCCGCATCGGGCAGAAACAGCAAGTGGAGCAATTCCGCGATCGTAGTTGAGACCCGCCCGGAAGATATTCCAGAAACATACCGCGAGCAGGCAAAAAAAGACGGCTGCGAGGCGCTCGCAGGACTCTATTGGCGCACCTGGCTCGAAGAAGAAACTTTCCGCCACGGAAACGGACAGTTTGCTCCAGCCCAGCTCCTCGTCGATTTTCTTGACCACAAGGAAAGCGCGTCGCTCCCGGAATCAAGCTACAAGCCAGGAATCGTCCAAAGCCGCCTTGACGAATGGCTCCCGGACCAGGTATCCGCGCGCCTCCAGAAAGCATTCGCAGACTTCGACAAAAACATGCGCGGCTTTGTCAGCCCGGACGCGCTCCTGATTGCCTCGGAAACCCGAACCAGCACCCCGGTAAGAATCCGGCGCAACAAAGAAACGCTTGAATGCGACGAAATCGAATGCCTCTATCCGGCAGGAGAAGGCTCCGGCTATTCAGGCGGAATCGGCTCATCGGCAATGGACGGAGAAAAAGTCGCCGCAGCGATCTCAGGGCGGGTCAAAAAATGAAAATGACCGAATTTCAGTTCATAATAGATACGCGCAGGGC